>JBLNFC010000581.1:0-3361 GCA_050263355.1 Acidobacteriota bacterium | reverse complement strand
TCAATACTGGACTCGCGCCGATCAATGTCCCAGTCTGGCCGCATTTGAGCGAGCTTCAACCATCCACGGAATCGCAGCCGTTCTCATATCTCAGCCTCGCTCTCGAAGTCCGCCTCTCTGGCACTGGCCCCGCGCCGGCGTCCGGTGTCGCGTGGGTTGAACTGTATGGCTCTGCGGAGCGGGAGGACACGATCACCACCTTGAAGCCGGGAGAATGGGTTCGAGTGAAAGCGAAGGTAAAGCTGCACACGTGGCCAACCAAGCCAATGGAGGCGCAGCTACGAGGCGATTTCTGGTTCCATAACAACGTCTTCAAACCGCAAACTGGCGGTGGTTTCACCGAAGCGGTGAACGTATACCCAAATCACACCCTCTTTCCTGCCGTGGCGGTACATTTCTCACCGACACACCACGCAGCGCAAACGTCTGACCCACCGAAACCATAGCTGCTGTTAACAGGCCATAGCGCTCATTGAGGGGTTTTGAGCGTAATGATTCCATGACAATGTCGGCTCCCTGGACCCGAGTAAACTTTGGTGGTGCTGACCAACCAAAGGCCCGGGAGAAAGGAGCCGAACAATGATCATTATAGATTCTCTCTTAATGTCAACGTCTTTTCTCTCTAGGAGAGGTGCGGAGAACCCTCTCTCTTTTTCTGGTCGCTCAAGCACAAGCAGCAACTGCATCGAGGGTCAGATGCGGTGCGCACAGCTTGGACCCGTCGTACGGTTGATTGCTGCGGAACATGGCAAACAGAGCATGCAGCAGTTTCCGCATGACGGCCACGACCGCTTGGAGCCGAGCTTTGCCTCGAGCAAGTAAGTTTTTATAGAAGCCTCGTAGATAGGGATCACGGCGCAGGGCGACCAGGGCTGGCATGTAGAGAGCACGACGCAGGTGACGACTGCCGCTGCGACTAATCCGCGGTCGCTTCTCGACCGATTTGCCCGATTTGAAGAGCCGCGGATCCAGTCCACTGAAGGCCACCCACTGACGCGCGTCCAGCATAGCGGGCAGCACGGCTAGTTCACCCAGAATCTGCAGAGCGCTGGTCTCAGCGATGCCGGTGGTAGTTAACATTAGGCGAAAGTGACGGTTCAGTTCGGGATCGCCGGCGACCAGCCGTAGAGCTTCCCGCCGCAAGCGTGTCATGCGCTGTTCAAGGTATTCCTGATGGCGTTGCATCTCCTTCACCACCAAGACCGGCAAGGCATGGCTGGCCGCCGCCGCATGGGCACGATTGTTCTGCTGAGTATGGATAGCACCCAGGTCAGCAATGGCACGGGTCAGGGCCCGCAAGTGCAGGGCAACTGGGCTGGGCGGTTGCCAAGGAACCCAAGGCATGCGAGCCGCAAATTCGCAGAGCACACGGGCATCGACCGGATCGGTCTTACTGCGCTCACCCAGCGACTCTGCGAAGCGTCGTGCCCGACGCGGATTGATGACGCTGATCTGCACCTGGCGGTGCGCTTGCAAGCTCAACGCCAGATCCAGACTGTAATTCCCACTGGCTTCCAAGCAGACTCGTACGGGCCCGCCGCCCCGGAGCAAGTAGGCGACCAGCGCCTTGTGTCCGGAAGGATGGTTCGGGAACTTAGCCATGGCGGGCTGGTCGCCGCCTTGACCATGGCGTAGGGCGACACTTAACTCGCGACTGCTGACGTCGATCCCAGCAAACGTGTGGACTTCAGCTGCAGGCATGTTGACCCCCTACAAAGCTGGATTAGACTGAGCTTCGGCTCCCCGACCCTGTGCAACCTCTCTCGCCGACCTTGTATGCAGGCTCTCGCGGCCTGAGATTCTCCACGGCGTTGAGAAAGGAGGGCGGGGGGCCTATCTATAATCCAGGCTGCAGAACGACTGCGCCTCAGGATGTGAACGGCCTCCCGCCGAAACCCAATCCAGTTCCCCCTAACACAGAGCGACCGAATCGGGCAGATGCAAAACAAGATACAAGGAGCAGACTACCATCCGGGCTTTCAACAAATCGCATATGTAGATACCGAAACCGGGGAACTGCAAGAGCGGCGACGGCAGCACCGTGAAGAAGCGGAGAAGTTCTACCGTGAGCCCGCGGCCCAGGGAAGGAAGGTACGTGTTGGGATGGAAGCGAGTGGGCATGCGCGCTGGTTCGAGCGACTGCTGGGGGAACTGAACTTTGAGTTGTGGATCGGGGACGCAGCCGAGATCCGTACGAAGCGAGTACGCAAGCAGAAAACGGATCGCCAGGACGCACAGCTGATTCTGCAATTGATGCTGGAAGGTCGCTTTCCGCAGATCTGGGTGCCGAGCTGGGAGAATCGTGATCTGCGACAGCTGCTGTGGCACCGCCACCGGATGGTGCAGGCGCGCACCCGGATCATGAACCAGCTGCAAGCGGTAGCCCTGAACGAAGGTGTACGCGCAAGGAAGAGGTTGTGGCGGGAAGCCGGACGGGAACAACTGGCAGCGATCCGGTTAGCTCGGTGGGCGACGCGGCGACGACAGGATCTGTTGGAGTTGCTGGACCGACTGAACCCGATCATCGGGGAGTTAACGAAAGCGGTTGAGGAAGAAGCCGAGAAATGTCCCGAGGCCCAGCGACTGATGACGCATCCCGGAGTCGGTCCCCTGACGGCACTTGCCTTCGTGCTGGTGATCGGAACGGCCGAGCGGTTTGGCTGCGGCAAGCAGATTGCGAGTTACCTCGGGCTGGTGCCGGAGGAAGATTCCAGCGGGGAACGTCGCCGGCTGGGACATATCTCGAAACAAGGGAACTCTCTGCTGCGTTTCCTGTTGGTGGAAGCCGCGCAAGTCACGGTGCGCAGCAACCAGGAATGGCGCAACAAGTTTTTCCACTTGGCAATGCGACGAGGACGGAAGATCGCCAAGGTAGCCATGGCTCGTCGACTAGCCATTCGTCTGTACTGGATGTGGCGCAAGCGGTGGAACTACGAGCAACTGACAAAGTTCGGTTTGCACGCGGGACAGCCCGGAAATCCCCATGGTGTGCGGTAGAACACCGTCGTAACGATTGGGCGTCCCGCTCCCCTTCGCGGGGGAGTTCGAAGTAGTAATCATGATCGAAGTTGTGACCGAAGAGATGGATGGGTCGGACCGAGTTTCCTGACCTGCAACGATTATGAGCGGGCCTTGGTTGGTATGGCAGAACCTTCAACGAGAGCGAAATGGCGCGCTCTTCGGAGTGCACGGGTTAGTGCGCTCAAAAAGTTCTTGACGGGAACGACATTGTCAGAGATGGGGATTTTTCGCCAATCAGAGATTGGCGCAATCATTTAAAGTGGCTCTTCATGAGACAAATATTCGCGATAGCCCTCGTGGCTTTCTCGGCAGCCGCGATCGCCTCAGGGCAAGAGCAGGG
>JBLNFC010000580.1:0-3249 GCA_050263355.1 Acidobacteriota bacterium | reverse complement strand
GAGTATTGGGACAAAGTGCTAAACCTGGACACCATGGTCGAGGCCGGCACCATTTCTCCTGACGATCTCGACTTGTTTAAAGTTGTCGATTCCCCGGAAGAAGGATTTGAATACCTGCGGGAAAACCTGATTAAGTACCACTTGGCCCCGCAACCAAAATCGCCGGCGCAGGCGGTACCGGAGATCGCAAAAACGCGACCTTAACAGCTCTCCATTGTTGTGTCTTCTGTAATCCGGCTGCGCTTGACGCAACCTACGCCGGCGGCTAATGTTTGCCCACGTTACACGTCCAATACTGTCCGAAGTTTCAAGTTCCCTTCGCGAGGATGTCCGTCATGCGCCGTTATCCATCTCTTCCTGCTCTTTTGCTGCTCGTTTTGATCGTACCGGTTGCTTCCGCGTTCAGGCAGAATGCAGTCCCAGGAGCTTCCTCCGCGCTGGCTGGCACCGCGGAAGCATTTCTGTCTGGCTGCCGCAATGATCTGAACGATACCAAGAAGCGCGTGCTCGATATCAAGGCGAGCAAGGCTCCCCGCGATGCCTACGCCACCCTGCAAGCGTTCGATACCGCCATCCTTCTCGCCTCCGACGCGGAGGCGCGCGCCGGGCTCGCTGAACAAGTACATCCGGCGAAGGACTTCCGCGATGCCGCACAAACGTGCGAGCAGGAATCTGTGCAGGTCTTGACCAACATCACTCTCGATCGCGAGCTATACGACAGCCTCAAATCTCTGGATCCATCCAAGCTCGACAAAGCGGGAGCATACTTTCTACGAACCACGCTTCGGGATTATCACCGCGCGGGAGTCGATCGCGATGAGGCCACCCGTAGCAAAATCCGGCGACTGCAAGACGAACTGGTGAAGATCACCCAGGAGTTTGATCGCAACATCGCCGACGATGTCCGTAAGCTGGAAGTCAATGCTGCCGAGCTTGACGGGCTTCCCGATGACTTCAAGCGCTCCCACCCGCCCGATGCAGCGGGCAAGATCACGCTTAAAACCGACAACACGGACTATGTTCCGGTCATGCAGTATGCCAACAGCGAAGTTCTGCGCAAGTCATTTCAGAGTTTGTATTACCAGCGTGCTTATCCGCAAAACATCGATGTGCTGACGCACATGCTGCAGAAGCGCCATGAGTTGGCTACCACGCTCGGCTACCCGGATTGGGCCGCCTACACTGCAGAAGACAAAATGGTGGGCACCAAGCAGAATGCAGCTGACTTCATCGACAAAATTTCCGCGGTGGCTCAGCCTCGTGCTGACCGCGATTATCAAACCCTGCTCGCGTTGAAAAAGCGCCAGGATCCCAACGCCACATCGGTTGGCTCCTGGGATTTCGGACATCTGTCTTACCTTGCCGTTCGTGAGAACTACGGTTACGACTCGCAAGTCGTTCGTCCCTATTTCGAGTACTCGCGCGTGCAGCGGGGCATTCTCGACCTCACCAGCAAGTTTTACGGAATCACATACAAGAAGGTAGACAAAGCCCAGGTCTGGCATCCGGACGTTCAGGTCTACGACGTCCTCGACGGAAATAACCTGCTCGGACGCATTTACTTCGACATGTTCCCCCGCGAGAATAAGTACAAACACTATGCTACGTTCAATCTCGCGACCGGCAAGAAGGGAGTAAGAGTTCCGGAATACGTTCTCGTCTGCAACTTCCCGCAACCAAAAGGAAATGAGCCCGGCCTCATGGAACGTGAGGATGTCATTACCTTCTTCCATGAATACGGCCATCTCCTTCACGGGATTTTTCGTGGGAGCTCGGAGTTTCCCACCGGCGATCTGGAGTCCGACTTCATCGAGGCGCCCTCGCAACTACTTGAAGAATGGCCGGTCGATCCTGCCACGGTTCAACTGTTCGCCCGTCATTACCAGACCAACGAGCCCATTCCCCTCGAACTAGCAAAGAAGGCTAAGGCTGCCGATGAATTCGGCCGCGGGCTGGATGTTCGTCTGCAGATGCTCTATGCCGCTATCAGCTTGAATTACTACAATCGCGATCCTCAGTCGATCGACACCACCCAGATCCTCGACCAGCTGCGCAAGAAATATTCGCCCTTCGAGTACCCACAAGGCACCCACATGCAAACCGCGTTCGGCCACCTCCAGGGATACTCTGCCGCCTACTACACCTACATGTGGTCGCTGGTCATCGCGAAGGACATGTTTACCGAGTTCAAGCACGACGGCATGATGAACCGTGCCGTGTTCGCGAAGTATCGCAACACGGTGCTTGCGCCCAGTGGCACTATGCCCGCCGCCGACATGATCACGAACTTTCTGGGGCGGCCGTATTCCTTTACCGCTTACGGGCAATGGCTCAACGGGAACTGATACCATCGCCGCAAGATGGCGAGGCCCCTGCTTTATTACATTACGGACCGGAGTCAGTTTCCAGGTGACGAACTCGCGCAGCGCGTTGCCTTAGTCAACAAGATTGCGGAAGCGGCGCGCAGCGGCGTGGACTACATCCAACTCCGCGAAAAAGACCTGTCCGCTCGTGAACTACAGGAACTCGGGCAAGAAGCGGTTCGCGTGCTTCAAGGGACGAATACTTCTTCAGCGGGGCAAAATCTTACGCCGACCCGCCTGTTAATCAATTCCCGGACAGACATAGCTCTGGCGGCCGGAGCGGACGGAGTTCACTTGCGATCGGACGACGTTTCTCCAACGCAAGCACGCGTAGTCGCGGAAACGGTCCTTGCCCAAAATTCGAAACTGGCAACTCGAAACTCCCTTGCTCGAAGCCGGGCACCCGCCACTCGCGACTTTCTTGTCGCGGTGTCCTGCCATTCGGAAGAGGAAGTAATCTCAGTAGGAAGCCAAAACGCAGATTTTGTGGTCTTTGCTCCGGTTTTCGAGAAAATCGGCCTGCCACGTTCCCGCATCCTGGGCCTTGATCAACTCCGCCGGGCTTGCGGGCACAACGTTCCAGTCTTGGCTCTTGGGGGCGTGACCCTCGATAATGCCCACTCATGCCTGGAAGCCGGGGCCGCAGGGATCGCTGGCATCCGCTTGTTCCAGCAAAATCCCATTTCCGATGTCATTGGCGAGTTGTGGCGAGACTAACAGCCATGTCACAACTCACAACCTAGTTGGTGCAAACCGTCTGATTACGAATTTCTTCCCACAGCACGTTATTGTTCGGAGTTCATCTTCCCTGACAGGAAAGGATCCCACTGCGGTTTGGTGCGAATCTTGCTTGAAAAGACCTCTAGCCCATCCACTTCTTATCCGA
>JBLNFC010000579.1:0-3832 GCA_050263355.1 Acidobacteriota bacterium | reverse complement strand
TTTCAGTCAAGGTTTGGTGTCCCACGTCGCCGACTTGGCCTCAACAGTGTAATAATTCTCGGAAACCTTTGTAGTTCCTTCCGATCAAACGTACAGACATTCATTGACTTTAGGAGATTTCTAGATGACGCCAGATGCCGCCAGCATCGCCCCGGAGAGCACAGAATTCGCCGCGTATTATGGGAAATACACCTCACGTGTTAAGAGTGACGATATCGTCGCGACTCTGGAAAGCCAAATCCGGAACACTCAGTCCCTTCTCGGATCTCTCAGTGAGGCTGAATCCGAGTTTCGCTATGCTCCAGACAAATGGAATATCCGGCAGATGCTCGGGCATGTAATCGATACGGAACGCATCTTTTCGTATCGTGCGCTGCGCATCAGCCGAGGTGATAAGACACCAATTGAGGGTTTTGAGCAGGATGACTATGTTCGTAATGCCTCTTTCGAGCGGCGCAGCGTGGCCGACTTGGTTGCCGAGTTCGAAACAGTTCGCCGTGCAACCGTGTTCCTGTTCCGTAGCCTGGACGCCCAGGCTTGGAGTCGTCGTGGCATAGCAAGCCAGAACGAGGTAACCGTAAGAGCTTTGGCCTATATCATTGCAGGCCATGAGTTGCATCATATGGAGGTGCTGAGGCAGAAATATCTGCCTGCACTGAAAGCATCCAGGTAGCCGCTTGTCACTACCTTCCGACTCCGCCATTCTTCGGCACGTTGAGCGCCAGGCGAAACACGCTGCCGGCTTCAAGCAACTGGTTCGTGAATTGGGCGTTCACGGTGAGGAACGCCGTGAGCTCTCGGACCGCTTGCAGCAATTGGTAATGAGTGGAAAGCTGGTGCGCCTTGACGCTGATCGTTTTGCAATCCCGCAAGCCGCCTCCGCAAAGAACACGCTGGCAGGCCGACTCACCATGCACCGCGATGGATACGGTTTCGTAATTCCCGAGACGAGTTCAATCCCGGAAGATTTGAGATCGCAGTTGAGTGGAGACCTTTTCATTCCACCGCCCGCCGTCGGCTCTGCCATGCATGGGGATCGTGTGCTGGCCGAGGTCATCACAGTCCGTCCCGACGGCCGTGCAGAAGGGCGTGTGATTCGTGTCATTGGCCGCGCGCATGCGACCGTGGTTGGAACCTTTCACTATGGCAGCCGCTACAACTATGTTCGACCCATGGACGAGAAGATCACCCAGGACATAGTGATTCCGACGGGCAGCGAGGTTCCGGACGCTGGGAAGCCGCGATCAGAAGGTGGTGACCAAAGCGTCAAGAAGCGGGGCAGCGTTCACCGGGTTCTCGGGACAGAAGCTCGCCAAACCGAATGGGACGATCTTGAAAATCTAGTGGTCGATGTCGAGATCACCGACTGGCCAAGTGCAACGCAGAACGCTCGCGGCAGAGTCGCTGAGATTCTCGGATACGAGGATGATTTCGGCGTGGATGTCGAGATAATAATTCGGAAGTTCCACCTTCCGCACCGCTTCCCTCCCGAGGTGCTGGAGGAAGCGCAATCCGCTGAACCTATAGTCTCCAGCCATCAGCTCAAGTTGCGGCGTGACTATCGCGACTTGCCGTTAGTGACGATTGATGGCGAAACGGCTCGCGATTTTGACGATGCCGTTCTTGTGCGCCGGCTCGACAGCGGCAACTACGAGTTGCAGGTTCACATTGCCGATGTCGCACACTACGTCACCCCAGAGTCTGCTCTCGACCAGGAAGCTCGCCTGCGGGGCACTTCGGTCTATTTCCCAGATCGTGCTGTCCCGATGTTACCTCTTGAACTTTCAACCGACATCTGCAGCTTGCGTCCTCACCTTGACCGGTTGGTCATGTCGTGCGTCATGGAGATAGATCATCGAGGAGAGATTGTCGGTTATGACATCAACGAGGGCGTGATTCGCTCGGCGGAGCGCATGACCTATACCGACGTGAACCTCTGCCTCGAAGGCGACGCCGCTGCTCGCAAGCGATATGCATTCCTCGTCGATCAGTTTGAGCTGATGGGCGAACTGGAACAGATCCTCAATCGCAAACGCGCGCGCCGGGGCTCCATAGACTTCGACCTGCCTGAACCGGTGATTGAATTTGATGAACACGGGTTAATGAAAAGCATCACTCGTTCTGAGCGCAACCTTGCGCACCGCATCATCGAAGAATTCATGCTCTCGGCTAACGAGTGCGTTGCTCATTACATGGAAGACAGGCACATTGCATCCCTTTATAGGATTCACGAGAAGCCGGATGCGAAACGGGTCTACGATTTTGAGACCATCGCCGCGACCTTCGGCTACTCTCTTGGGGTTGGCGCCTTGCCGATTGCCCGCGTGCAGTTGAAAGGGAATAGTCGAGCCAAGCATGGCAGCGGACGCAATGTGCGACAGATCGAGATCCCCAAGGAAGTGCACATTACGCCACGAATGTATCAGAAACTTACGGAGAAGATCGCAGGCAAGCCGGAAGAGCGCATCCTGAGTTTCTTGATGCTCCGCTCGTTGAAGCAAGCGCGGTATTCCGAGGAGAATTCCGGACATTTCGCACTTGCAGCTACTGCTTACACCCACTTCACGTCTCCTATTCGCCGCTATCCGGACCTGATCGTCCATCGCATCCTGAAGCACGTGCTGCAGGAATCGAAGGAGCAGTACGAAGATGTTCGCAGTGATGGACAACGTCGCGGAACCAAACGATCGAAGACTGCATCGGCGGAAAAGACGAATGCGCCGTCTCCCTGGTCTAAGCGGCGTGATCATGCTGCTCACCGGGAGCAATTCGGACCTACGCACGGACCGCTTTCACCCGAAGAGCTACACGACATCGCCGAAGAGTCGAGTCAGTCCGAGCGTCGTGCCGAGGAGGCCGAACGCGAACTCATGGAATGGAAGAAGGTCAAGTTCATGGGAGATCGCGTAGGGGACGACTTCGATGCCTTGATCATCAGCGTGACCAAGTTCGGATTCTTTGTAGAATTAACTGACCTGTTCGTGGAAGGTCTCGTTCCTCTCTCAACTCTCACCGACGATTACTACACCTACCATGAGAACACCAAGCAGATCATAGGTCAGCGCAGTCGCAAGACGTACAGGTTGGGTGATCGTGTTCGCGTCCTGGTGGATCGAATTGATCCGGTAGAGAAGAAGATTCAGTTCGCTGTCTTCGAGGAAGTGCCTGCGCGTAAACAAAACGGCATGAAGCGAAAATAGACGGCAGCGAAGGTCTACGGTCAAGGCCGGTGCTTGTGCAGCAACTGTGGTGTAAAATTGAGTGATTGACCTCACCGGACGCCGGTCCGGTCTTTCCAGTCGGGACGTGGCTCAGCCTGGTAGAGCACTCGCTTGGGGTGCGAGGGGTCGGCAGTTCAAATCTGCCCGTCCCGACCATTGTTTTCAAAGGACTTACGCACAACCCTCTCCGTGCGGGGATTCTAAGGCGAGTACTCTCCCAAGACAAGTGGTTTCACAGCGGAAAGTTGCATTGTGCAAAGTCTCCGAAAAAAGCGCGTGCCGCTAAGTCATAAGCCTGTGCTGCCTGCACTTCATCTGCGAAGGTTCCAAGATGGATTGTTCTGCCGTGGACTCTGATGGATGCCTGAAACTTTCTGTCCCGCTTGTGCCAACAAACACCCTTGTACTTGCTTGAAATACCGTCCCGACGTTTCACACTGTTCGCAACGTTCTCGCCATTTACACACTTGCGCAAATTCGCGCGACGGTTGTCCAAACTGTGGCCATTACGATGGTCAGCTTTCACTAGTGGGTCGGTGACGCCCACGATCTCCCTGTGCATGTATAGCGACTTGCGACTGCTATGGGGACCGTGTGTCTTCCGCACGGCA
>JBLNFC010000578.1:0-5399 GCA_050263355.1 Acidobacteriota bacterium | reverse complement strand
CGCTTTGCCCAGTTCCGTGATGGCTGTTTTGTAGTCGCCAGCATAGAAAGCCACATATCCGGTGAGATACGGAAAGAAGGGCGCCTGATCCGGATTGTTCGCCTTGTCCAGCGCCGTTTTGGCCGTGGCAACCTGCTTTTGAGCCTGGTCGCGCTGCCCACGGCGCGCGGCAATCCGGGCCTGGGCATTCGCCCAGCGAAATGCCCACAGTTGCCTGTCAGTGTCCTTCAGGCTGGGTATTCGCATAGCGGTGTCATAGCCGGTTTTGTACCAGTCCGCAGCACCATCGATATCGCCGGACTCGAGCTTGATGCGCGCCAGTTCATTGGCCACTCCTGCCGCCGCCTCCAAGTCCGGCTTAGCCATGAGCGCATCAAATGCCTGCTTCTCGTATTTCTCCGCTTCCCTGGCATTGCTCTCAAAGGCATAGGAGACAGCCATTGTCCTCAGTGCGCGATTCCTCTGGTCCGGAGGAGCCAGTTCAATGGCATTCTTCAGGTGCTCGCGTCCTGCGGTATAGTCGCCTTTCAAATCCAGCGCGATGCCCGACTGTAGATGGGCCTCGTATGAATTCGGCGACTTCTCGAGCACCTGCTGATAGAGCTTCAGAGCCTCATCCTGCTTGCCTTCGCTATTGAGCTTTTGCCCCTGCTTTAAGAGTCCCTGGACGTCGTCTGACGGTGCCGCCGCCTGCGCCTTGGCTGCCGCCTCAATGCCAATCGCAACGAACACCAACATAGCTAAAAGGAATGCGAGTCCACGATAAATGATTCTCATGCGCCCGATTATATAGCGCCGCACCTGCGCCGTGGAGGCTCAGAAGCTTCGAGAATAACTTGAAGGATGTTCGGCTGGATCCTCAGCCTCAATCGCGCCATAGCACAACTTCGTCACGTAGGGGCTGGTGTCCTCACCTGCCAAACCGAGTCCGTATCTGCGAAGCCAATCAGGCTCAAGTGGCGCAGATGCCTAACTGCCTTCGATTCCCCAGACGAGGACGTCTGGGCCTACGTGAAAGTTGTGAGCTCGTGGGGTTAGATAACCTATAAAGACGCCATCAGTGCCTGGCCCAGGTAATACGTGTTCTGCTGGACAAGGAACAGCAGCTTTTCCGGAATCGTCGACTCGATCGAATTGTTATTGATGGTCTGAACCAGGATGGGCTGTGCCTCCGGATCGTGGCTGTGAAACAGCAGATTGCCAGGAACGGCACTGGGCTCGACCGCATAGCAGCCAGCGCGAAGTACCCTTTCGCCCACCATGAAATCAAACGGAACTACAACGCTGGCAGCTTCGGACTCAGTCCCCGCCGCTGATACAGCAACCGTCACGAAGGTAAACACACCGCTGTTGGCAACCATGATCTGCATTGGAAACCCCGAATGACGCTAAGTAAAAAGCCGCGTGGAACCCGACGAGGGGTTCCTCGGGTTCCCCGCGGCTACCGCCCGGCGAAACTTCTTAAAAGCGCTTCCCCTCGCTTTTTGCCGAGCCAGTCTCTTAAAGATCGTTGGACCCAAGCTTTAAAAATTCCGTCAGGGAAACCCTGAATAATCGAGGTTCCCTGACGGCGACTACCCGGTGCAATCCCAAAGCGCCTCCCCCAGGTCGCCTCTTTCCGGAGTAGTCCGTTGAACCCGTTACTTCTGAGCCAAAATCACCACTGAATCCGGCGTCACCCTGCTCATGAGTTCCTTCTCAACACGAGTCTTGGGCAGTTGCGCGCCCGTTTCTTCTCCCTCGACCCAAATCTGGGATAGGAAGTACTGCTCACCGTATTTGCGGAACACGAGTTTGGTTGCGGCTGCGGGCTTGGAACTGACCGACCTTGTTAGGACCAGTGCTGTTTCGGATCCTTCACACCGGATGGCAAGAGCGTCAGCATTGCCGGCCGGCTTGATTGTGCAACTCCCAGCCTTCATAGTCGCGCCCCCGACGCTATAGTCGAATGGAACATTGGCGCGAACTGCGTGCGCGCTACCTAATTGTGCGTTTGCCGACCCCGCTGCCATCAACAAAACCATCGTCAGCAGAGGGAATACAATTTGCTTTTTCATAAACTCCTCCTCTTCGCCATGGATTGCATCGAAGACGTCCCCCTCTACTTAGTTCCTGCATACTTCGTCTCGGAGCAGCTATCGTTCAGGCTTCTTACGGTAGCTGCCTTCTGTATAGGCAGTCCGCATGCCAAAGTGAATTGAGATTGACTCTGGCGACCAACGGGTCCGTAAGTTGTTGATGCTGCTCGGCATCAACCCTGAACCGCTGGAAATGGCTCGGTCGACGGCCGTCCTGTAGAACTTCAAAAACGCTATCCGATGAGATAGCGTTATCTGACCGGATAGCCGGGTTGAGTAACAAACGCGTTAGCCTCGATAGCGTGCACACCTTGCCTCAACTGTGTTAAGAACGTAGGACAAAAAATTAGAGGTGCCCGCGTGAATCCGCGATTGGTGGCCATTGCCGGACCTTTGAAAGACTCCGTTTTCGCTCTGCCGGAGGGGGAGCTTTCGATCGGGCGGGACACGGCCAACCGCCTGCCGGTCGGAGATCCCTCCGTTTCCCGCCGTCACTGCATTGTGAGCCGTGAAGGCGAGACGTTCATGGTCCGCGATCTTGACAGCCGCAACGGCACACTGGTGAATGGGACACCGGTGCAGATCGATCAGCTCCATCACGGAGATCAAATCGCGGTAGGAGACTCCATCTTCGTGTTCCTCCTCCATGAAGGTGAACAGACACTTTTTCTCGGGAACGTGGAATTCGAAGATAACTCCATGGTGCGGTCGACGATCCGCATACAGCCTTCCGATGTTTTGTATCTGCAGCCTGACAAAATTCTCAGCGAGTTGCCGGCCACGTCCCGGCTGGCGCGGAATTTGAATGCGCTGCTCAAGATCAGCCGGGTTGTGCACTCAATCCGCGATCTGGAGGCATTACAGGCGGAGATTCTGACCCTCATCTTTGAGGTAGCGCCAGCGGAACGCGGAGCCATCCTGCTGGATGGGAGCGATCCCAAGAACTTCGCGTCGATTTATGCGCGGAACCGGATGGGAGATGGACAATCGGTTCGGGTTAGCCGGACCGTAGCCCGCCAGGTTATCGAGCAAGGGGTGGCGATTCTGGGCAGTGATGTTACACGAGACGAAAGCTTCAACGCTGTAGAAAGTATCGTTATTTCACAGGTGCGCTCTCTGCTTTGCGTGCCCCTGATGGTTTTCGAAAAGGTAATCGGCTGCATTTATCTGGACTCCAGCAATGCCATGGCTCGCTTCGATCAGGATCATCTGGAGTTGGTTACGGCCATAGCAGGTATCTCGGCAGTGGCGCTGGAAAATGCCCGGCACATCGAGTGGCTGAAGGAAGAGAATCTGCGTCTAAATACCGAGATCAATCTCGATCACAGCCTGGTAGGCGAGAGCGAACGCATGAAACACGTGTACCAGTTCCTGGCACGAGTTGCGCGGACCGATTCCACGGTGCTGATCGATGGTGAAAGTGGCACCGGGAAAGAGCTGGCGGCCCGAGCTCTTCATCGCAACAGCCCACGGGCGGACAAGCCCTTTGTAGCCATCAACTGCGCGGCGCTGACAGAAACGTTGCTTGAGAGCGAGCTGTTCGGTCACGAGAAGGGCTCCTTCACCGGCGCTTTCGCCCAGAAAAAAGGCAAGCTGGAGATGGCGCAAGGGGGCGTGGTCTTCCTCGATGAAATTGGCGAATTGCCCGCCACTATGCAATCGAAACTGCTGCGCGTAATCCAGGAGAGAGAGTTCGAACGCGTTGGCGGTGTGCGGCAGATCTCGGTCGATATACGGCTGATCGCCGCCACGAACCGCAACCTGGCAGAGTGCGTGAAGGCTGGCACATTTCGCCAAGACCTGTTTTATCGGCTGAACGTAGTATCGATTACCATGCCTTCACTACGGGAGCGCAAAGAGGATATCCCGTTGCTGGCCAGGTACTTCATCAACAAACACTCGCAGAAATGCAAGGTGAAACCGCGACCTTTGTCGGAAGAGGGACGTGCCTGCCTGATGAACTATGACTGGCCAGGCAATGTCCGGGAACTGGAGAACGCGATCGAACGCGCGCTGGTCTTAAGTTCAGCGGAGACGATTTTGCCCGAAGATCTACCCGAGTCGGTGCTGGAAAGAGCGACGCCGGCGGGAATGAGTTCGGCCAAATATCATGCCGCACTGAAAGACGTGAAGAAGAAGCTCATCGTCGATGCGCTGGAGGAAGCCAAAGGCAGCTACACCGAGGCGGCGCGAGCGCTGGGGCTTCATCCGAACTATTTGCACCGGCTGATTCGCAACCTGGATCTCAGATCGGAGTTGAAGGGAGCGAAGAGGGCGTAGATTCCTGCAGTTCAAGTGTACGGTGGGTGGCCCCCGCCGCAACGGATCTTCGCTTTCCTTTTCGGGTAGAACCGGAAAGCAGAAACACTCGCGATTTCCTCACATTGTATTCGAGCGTTGAACTTCACTGATATCAACCACAACGCAGTCGTCGTGGTGCTCGTAGTGGAGCACAACTTCCTTGTGGCAATTTGACCGGGATAATAGTCGTACGAGGAAGGGCCCCGTGCTTGCCAATCCTGCTAACTTCCGCGATAATAATGGTTTGTCTTATGCCCTCCGGAGACTGTAGGAAAGGAACCTAAGTTCAGTGTTGATGATCCGTCTAGCACGCACGGGTGCGCGCAAACAACCGCAATATCGCGTGGTCGTTATCGAAAAAGACCGGGCACGCAATGGCCGTTCAGTGGAAGTTGTGGGAACCTACAACCCTCGTACTACTCCAACTAGCATTGATCTGAAACGCGACCGGATCGACTACTGGGTATCGAAGGGCGCGAAGATGTCCGATCGGGTTAGCAAGCTGGTGGCGAAGCCGGCGCCGGCCGTTGCCGAGTCGGTAGCCTAGTCCAAACGGCCCCGAAGGGAAAGAACCCCGCATGAAGGAGCCACTTCTTAATTATGACAGCGGAGCAGGCTGGTGACATGCGGGCCCTTATTGAACAAATTGCCAAGGCGCTGGTGGATGCCCCCGACCAGGTAGCTGTCGACGCAGTCGACGAAGATGAGGCCACCGTTCTGGAATTGAAGGTTGCTGCCGACGATCTGGGCAAAGTGATCGGCAAGCAGGGACGCACGGCCAGAGCAATGCGGACGCTGCTGGGTGCGGCGGGCATGAAACTGCACAAGCGCTATACGCTGGAGATTCTGGAATAGGCGACGAGTTCATAACGGTCGCGCGAGTTGTCAGGACCCAAGGTCGCCGGGGAGAAGTGGCGGCCGAACTCCACACCGATTTTCCCGAGCGGTTCGAAGAGCGTGGACGCTTTTACGCACTCGGCGAAGCCGGGAAGCGCCGCGAACTGAAGCTGGAATCGTCAT
>JBLNFC010000577.1:0-3201 GCA_050263355.1 Acidobacteriota bacterium | reverse complement strand
AGGAGGCGGCAGTCACCGAGTTGGCAGCGCCCTTCGCGTTCAACGGAATCATTTCGAGCAAGGGACAAGAAGACTGGTTCCGATTTCCGGCGCAGAAATCCGTGCCTTTAAACCTGAGCGTCTATGCGCGACGCTTGCACTCTCCCTTGGATTCGGAGATAGAAGTTTAAGATCACAAGGGGCAGAGCCTTGGGGCGAATGACGATTCCGCGGGCGCAGACAGCGTCTTGAGGTTTACGCCTCCCGAGACCACAAACTATTGGCTTCGCATTCGGGATTCGCTAGGGCAGGGGGGCACCGACTTTGTGTATCGAATCGAAATAACCGGAACTCCTTGTCAAAATCCCCGACGTGGCGCGCAACGATTCCCAGTCACGCCAATTCATCGCTGTGCCGCGTGGCAATCGCTTCGCCACACTTATTACGGGTCGGCGGGCAAATTTTGGCGGCGAAATCTCCTTTGCTATTACCAATCTGCCTGCGGGAGTCAGCATAAGCACGAATCGCATGGCGGCGAACGTGGATTCCATGCCTTTGGTTTTCGAAGCCGCTGCTGATGCTGCCATCAACGGACGGCTTCTTGAGCTTGTGGGCTCCGGCAGTCAGGGTACGAATCCGGTTTCGGGCAACTTCCGCCAGGATATTGAGCTCGTGCCCGGCCCAAACAACTCGACGTTTTATGCGACTTCGGTTGGAGGTCTGGCTGTCGCGGTGACCAAGGAGATGCCCTTCAACCTTCGAATTTCGGAGCCGAAGGTGCCGTTGGTTCAGGGCGGCTCCATGCCGTTGGAGGTCACGGTCGAACGCGCTGCAGGGTTTGATGAACCCATCGAGTTGCAGATGGTCTGGAACCCGCCCGGAGTGAGTTCGCAACCCGAAGTTACGATGGCGAAGGGGGCTACTAATGCGGTCTACACGCTCAACGCCGGCCCGGGCGCGGAGACTCGCCGCTGGAGTATTGTCGTCTTAGGACACGCCGCAGTTGAGGGAGGCCAGGTTTACGTCTCGTCCCAATCGGCCGATCTGGAACTCGCCGCTCCCTACATCACTGGAAAGATCGAGACCCTTTGGGTCAACCCCGGCAAACCGGGACGGCTGACCATCAACCTTCAACACCCCAAGCCTTTCGAGGGCAAAGCGAAAATGAAGCTGATGGGGCTGCCGGATAAGGTAACGGCAGAGGACAAAGAGATTACGCCGGATGCTGCTGAAGTTGTATTCGACTTGAAGGTGGATCCGAAATGTCCCATGGGTTCACACAAGAACCTGTTTTGCGCGGTCGAATTGAAAGAGAAGGATACGGTGATCCCTCACGTGATAGCCCAAGGCGGGATCCTGAGAGTGGTTCCGCCAAAGGCAGAAACTAAGACTTTGGCTGCGAAGGTGGAAAAGAAATAAAGCAGCCACCGCCAGAAAGGAAAGTCTTTGAGAAGCGAAGTCACACACGGGAATCGGATCGAGCGGAGGAACGCGCTTTCTCGCTCGGGTGGGGGAGTCATGATTTTAGCGTTGGCGGCAGTCCTGTTTCTGCCGTTCGTCGGACTTGCTGCTGCGGCTCCGGCTGATTCCCTCGCCGGCTACCCTCCGGCTATCCGGCTTTCCTCCGCGGAATCCCGGCAGCAGATCGTCGTTCAGGTAGTTCGGGCCAACGGCGTGACAGAGGATGTTACGGCTCAATGCAAGTGGGGCGTTCCGGATTCCAAAATTGCCCACTTGGAGGGTTCTACGGTTTCTGCAGTTTCCGACGGCAGAATGGATGTCCAGTTGAGCTATGGAGGAATAACCAGCAGTATACCGATCGTGGTGACCAACGCCTCGTTGAGGAGGTCCACCAGCTTCAAGCTGGATGTGATGCCAGTATTCACGCGGGCTGGCTGCAACGCCGGGAGTTGCCATGGCACCTCAAGGGGCAAAGACGGTTTTCACCTCTCGCTTTACGGCTTCGATCCGGACGGCGACTACCAACGCCTCACTCGTGAGCAGATTGGGCGGAGAGTCAATCTCGCAATCCCCGAGGAAAGCCTCATTGTGCAAAAAGGTCTCGGCGCTGTGCAGCACACCGGGGGCGTTCGTTTCGGCACCAATAGTGATCTTTGTCAGACCCTCATCCATTGGCTGGCGGCCGGGGCGACGAACGACCCGCCTTCAACACCGCGTGTGACGGGCATAGACATTTTCCCGAAAACTGCAGTCCTCGAAGGCTCCAATGCTCTCCAGCAATTCATCGTGCAGGCGCATTATTCTGATGGAACAGAACGCGATGTCACGTCGACCGCGGTGTTTCCCAGTAATAATGATGTGTCGGCAAAAGTCTCGGAAGACGGGCTCGTCACTGCCGGCCAGCGTGGTGAGGCATTCATTCAAGCCCGCTTTGGCGAGTTCAACGTCGGCGCACAACTCATCGTGCTGCCTCACGGATTGCCGTATGCCTGGCCGGATATAAAGGCTTACAACTATGTGGACGAGGCCGTCTTTGCCAAGCTCAAGAAACTCCGCGTCACCCCGTCCGATGTATGCGACGACACCGCCTTTGTGCGTCGCGTCTTTCTGGATATCACGGGGACTTTGCCCCGAGCCGAGGACCTGGCAGCGTTCAGCGCGGACAAGGATCCCGCCCGGCGGGAACACCTGGTCGATAAGCTCATCGGGCAGAAAGAATTTGCCGAGATGTGGGTAATGAAGCTGGCGGAGCTGCTGCAGATCCGCTCCCGGGATAACCAGGTGTATCCCAAAGCAGCATTGCTCTATTTTGAATGGTTGCGTGATCAGATTGTCACCAACGTTCCCCTGGACCGGATCGTGCAGGGCCTTTTGACGAGCACTGGCAGCACTCTTCATGAACCCGCTGCCAATTATTTCCAGATGGAGCCGGATACCTTGAAGCTGGCGGAGAACACAGCCCAGGTTTTCATGGGGATGCGCATTCAATGCGCGCAGTGTCATAACCATCCGTTCGATCGCTGGACGATGAAGGATTACTACGGGTTTGCGGCGTTTTTTGCGCAGGTGGGGCGCAAGCCCGGCGAAGATCCCCGGGAAACGGTCTTGTTCGATCGGCACGATGGTGAGGTGAAACTTCCCACGACCGGCGCGGTGTTGCCGCCGAAATTCCTCGGCGGCGATACGCCGGCGATTAAGAGCGAGAGCCGACGGCAGGTGCTTGCCAAGTGGCTGACCTCGCCAGCCAACCCCTACTTCGCG
>JBLNFC010000576.1:0-7795 GCA_050263355.1 Acidobacteriota bacterium | reverse complement strand
AAAGTACCCGTCGCTATCTTTAAAATTGACACAAATTACAATCTCAAGCCCTTTTTAGCCGAGATGATGAATGCCACTGCGATCGCGTTCGATCGCGAAGGCGAAATGTACGTCACCTCGCGCTATGACGGTACGGTCTACAAGATTGGCCCTAACGCCACCATGTCCACTTACGCGGAAGGCATGGGTGTCGCCACTGGAATGGCATTCGATCAGCAGCAGAATTTGTACGTCGGCGACCGCAGCGGCACTGTTTTCAAGATCGGACGTGACCGCCAGATCTTCGTGTTTGCCACACTCGAACCCAGCGTTTCGGCGTACCACATGGCATTTGGACCCACCGGTGATTTGTACGTTACCGGCCCAACCACCTCCAGTTTCGACTCCGTGTACCGGATTGACCCGCATGGTACTGTCTCGGTCTTTTACCGCGGCTTAGGCCGGCCGCAAGGTTTGGCCTTCGATGCGAGCGGCAACCTTTACGTGGCGGCATCACTCTCCGGCAAACGAGGAATCGTTAAGATCACACCACGCGCGGAGGCCGCCTTGGAAGTGGCGGGACATAGTCTCGTCGGGCTCGCCTTCGCTCCCGGCCGTTCCGTCGTGTTGGCTACCACAAATGCCGTCCATCGGCTGAATTGGGATATACAAGGTTTGCCGCTTCTGCCTCAGTAAGCTCGAAGGTTCGTTCGGTCTCATCTCATCATTTAAACTGCTGGCGTGAACGCTGAGATCGTTGCTATCGGCAGTGAACTTTTAACTCCCTTTCGCCAGGACACCAATTCGTTGTTCCTTACGGAGAAGTTGAACGAACTTGGCGTCGAAGTAGCATTCAAGACCATCGCCGGCGATAACCAGGCTCACCTGGCTAGCGCGGCGGAAACGGCGCTGTCCCGGGTGGACATTGTCATTTTCATGGGTGGCCTTGGACCTACCGAAGACGATCTGACCCGCGAAGCAGTGGCCGACGCCCTGGGCCTCGAATTACGTCGAGACCCAGAGATAATCGCCAAGCTCGAACAGCGCTTCGCCTCGCACAAGCTGAAGATGTCGTCTAATAATGCGAAGCAGGCGGATGTGATCGCGGGAGCAACTGTCCTCCCAAATGCTCTCGGCACCGCCCCGGGGCAATGGCTCTCCGGGAAACTGGATGGCCGCGAACGCATCATCATCTTGCTGCCTGGACCTCCACATGAGTTGAAGGCTCTATTCACCGAGCAATGCGTGGAGCGTCTCAAAAAGAAATTGCCGAGGACGTTTCTCGCTACTCGGGTGCTGAAGATAGCGATGATGGGCGAGTCGCAGTGCGATGCTCGCGTCGCCCCCCTCTACCAGCGCTATCCGGACGTACAGACAACCATACTGGCCGGCGCGGGTGAGATTCAGCTGCACTTCAAAGCTCAGGCCGAAACTCTGGAGGCGGCGCAGGCGCGGGTTGATGAAGTCGCCGAAGTAATCGAAGGTGAATTGGGCGACTTTGTCTACTCCGATCAGGGAGAATCTCTCGAACAGATCGTCGGCTATTACCTGCAGATGCGAGGAGCAACCTTGGCCGCCGCAGAATCATGTACTGGCGGACTGTTCGCAGAAAGAGTGACCTCGGTAAGCGGAAGCTCGCGGTACTTCATCGGCGCAGCGGTGGTTTACTCAAACGAATTGAAAACTGCGTTCGCCGACGTGCCCGCAAAACTGATTACCGAGGCTGGTGCCGTTAGCAAGGAAGTAGCGGCTGCCCTGGCGGAAGGTATTCGCAAAAAGTGCCGCACAACTTTTGGCGTTGGCATTACGGGAATTGCTGGACCTGCGGGTGGCTCCCCGGAGAAGCCTGTTGGCTTGGTCTTTCATGCCGTTGCGACCGAGACTGGAACCGAAGTTGTGGAACGTAATTTTTTTGGCGATCGCCAAAGAGTCCGCTGGTTCGCCAGTCAGCAAGCGCTCGACATGGTAAGAAGAAAGTTGCTCTGACCCAAATGCTTGAGAGTTCTGAATGAGAAATTCCCCGCTCTGCAGAACACGCTAGCAAGCACATCCTATGCGCCTGTTTGTTGCTCTTGACCTCGCCGATCCAATCCGTGAACGCATTCAGCAGTTTATGGAAGGTGTTCGGGGTTTCGCTCCCGATGTGCGGTGGGTAAAACCGGAGTCGCTCCACATCACGCTGAAGTTCGTCGGCGAGAAGACGCCCCAGATGGCCGAAAGTATCACGTCGTCTCTTAGAGACGTTCGGGCCGAGCCTATGGACATAGAATTTCGGGGCTATGGCTTCTTTCCCACCGCCAGAGCCCCCAGGGTGTTCTGGGTGGGGATCGAGGCTGGACCTCAATTGAATTCTTTAGCGGCCGCCGTGGACGCGAATTTGGGCGCAATCGGCATTCCGAAAGAGGATCACAAGTTCAGCCCCCACTTGACTCTCGCTCGCGCCGGGAAGTCCGCTACGCCGCGTTGGCAACAAGGCGACGGACCTAATTCGAAGTTCAAACGGCTGCAAGACAAGTTAGGTTCTCTCTCGCCGCCTGAGTTTGGTACGATGACGGCCCGTGAGTTCTTCTTGTTCGAAAGTAAACTATCTCCAAAAGGTTCGACCTACATCAAGCTGGAGACATTCGCGCTGTCGTGACGCGGCCCTTGAGCACCGCTAATGCCGACCATCATTCTTGTCGCGCTTCTCAGTTACCTGATCGGCTCCATTCCTTTCGGTTATCTGCTGGTCCGTACTGTCCGAGGAGCAGACATTCGCGAGTTCGGCAGCGGCAACATCGGTGCAACGAATGTGGCGCGAACTTCTCCAGCGCTCGGGGTTCTTACTCTGATACTCGATGCGCTGAAGGGCTCAGCGGCTGTCCTGGTCGCTATGCAGATCAGCCACACTATGGGCGCGCCTGCCGCGTTGTCATTCACAGCTTATTGGCAATGCGTCCTCGCTGGTTTCTTCGCCGTGGTGGGGCATGTCTTCCCCGTGTGGCTGAGGTTCCGAGGTGGTAAAGGAGTAGCCACGGGACTAGGTTCGTTCGTCCTCCTTGCCCCGCGCGCCGTGCTGGTCATGATCGCCATTTTTATTGCCGTGGTGGCGATTTTCCGATATGTATCGCTGGCTTCCATTGTTGCCGTAGCTCTCTTCCCCTTGCTTGCATGGCTTCTTCGCGATTATCACCAGTACGCCCCCGTGTTGGCGATCATGGCCATTACGGCAATCCTGATTGTGGCTAAACATCACCAAAACATTCGCCGTCTCATGGCAGGAAACGAAAACAAATTGGGAGTAAAGCGCGCATGAGCAGGATTGCCATCATCGGGGCCGGGGCTTGGGGGACCGGCTTAGCTATCGTGCTCGGCCGCCAAGGCACGCACCAGGTGCGGCTGTGGGCACATGAAAAAGAAGTCCGTGACTCGATTGCCGAACAGCACATCAACCAGCTTTTCCTTCCCGAGTATCCTGTTCCAGCGTCTGTAACCTGCACCAACGATTTGCAGCAGGCGGTCGACACAGCTGACATCGTGGTCGGTGTCATGCCATCGCATCATTGCCGCAAGCTGTTTGAGAGCGCGGCCACCAATCTTAAGCCCGGAATGCTCTTCGTCAGTGCTACCAAGGGGCTGGAAAACGACACTCTGTTGCGCATGACTGACGTCGTCACCCAGGTCGTCACGACAAGCTGCGGCTTTCGTCCCCGCATCGGCGCGCTGAGCGGTCCATCATTTGCCAAAGAAGTGGCGCGTGGCGATCCGACCGCTATCACCATCGCATCGAGCGACGCTGAGTTGGCGCAGATCGTGCAGCGCGAATTCAGTGATCCCTGTTTCCGCGTCTACACGAATGATGACGTGATTGGCGTCGAACTCGGAGGCGCGCTGAAAAATATCGTTGCCATTGCCGCTGGCATTTGCGATGGGCTGCACCTTGGGCATAATTCCGTGGCAGCGTTGATTACGCGCGGCCTGGCAGAAATCACACGGCTCGTAGTCTCCTGTGGAGGGCGTCCTGAAACGATGGCAGGGCTGGCAGGCCTCGGCGATCTCGTACTCACCTGTACTGGCGGTTTGTCGCGCAACCGCAGCGTCGGCGTGGAACTGGGCCGTGGGCGCCGCCTGCAGGAAATCATGTCCGCAATGCATGGCATGGTGGCAGAGGGTGTGCTTACCACCAATGCCGCGGTCGGTCTCGCCCGCGCTCGCAATGTCGAAATGCCGATTACCGAGCAGATGTACGCCATCCTGCAACAGGGAAAGGCCCCCCGCGAGGCCATTCACGACTTGATGACCCGTACCGGAAAAAGCGAGATGGGATCCTGAGCGGATCCTTTGAAGCGGGGGGGCAACAGCTCCGGCAGAGCCCCACAGCGCGTAGCTCTACTCTCCTAGCCTTTCGAGTCTTCCCAATTCAACCTCATGTTGCGTGAGCCCCTCGCATCGCCTGTCGATAGCGGCGTACTCCTGCTGATGCTGATGCCGGAACTCCTCGTATGCTTCTTCTGAACGCCAAAAATCAAGCGTTATGTAGTGCCTCGGGCTACCCCCCTTTCGGGTTAGCTCGGTCCGCACAAAGCCATTTGCAGTTCGGAACAGACGCACCCAGTCGCCGGTCGAGCCGTACACCTTCTCGAACTCACTTTCGCATCCCGGGCGCACTTCGAATTCCCATACAACCAAATACCTCCAGGAATCGTGCTCAAGCTGCATCGGCTATCTTCCCCTCACTTCCCGTGTGGCAGTCCCCGAATTTGACATAACGAGAGTTCCGGCGCGGCTACCCCAAAGTCACTCTGCATTTCGAAGTTCAGCCACTACTTAAAGTTATGCATGAAGGTACTTCGGTAATCGGCAAGACCCTCTGTGCAACTGGTTGCCGACACTTCCAAAGTACAATTTTAACGAGTGAGCGCCACTTAGCCGTTTTGTATGCGGTGCAGGGCGAACTTTACCTTGAAACTGCCATTACCAGCACGCATCCCCATCATCTATGTGATCCTGAGTGTCCTCGTTGGGATCAGTGTCGTGCCCATGTATTTCTACTCTGCGCAAGTAGAGGCTATTAATCGGGACCGGCTGAAGACCAACGAGATGTTGCTTCAGAATACCGTAACCCGCTCCTTGGCAGACGACATCGCTGAGCATCAGGATTCGCTGCGGATGGCGCTCTCGAATCTCTCCTCTGCCATTCAGGTCACCAGTGGCGGTGATATCGGATCGGCCCACATCTCCGCGCCCGAGTTGCGCGCGCTACTTGAAACATTCGTGTCCTCTTCCGACGACATCGCCTATGCCACGCTCCTTAATTCGGAAGCCAAAGGTATCTCCGCAGGCCGGATAGCCCCCGATGCCTTCCTGCAACGCGAATTAGAGCGGGCCTATTCTGCCGCACTAGAGGGTCGTGCCTACAACGGCCAGGCCCTGACGCTGGGATCCGGTAAGAACACCCGCACGGTCTTCCTGGTTAGCACTCCCATTCTGTACGGCGGAAGGTTCTTAGGGATGATTGGAGGTGTGGTCGACCTCCAGTTCCTGATCAAGCGCCTGCGGGAAATCAGCACCGGCGGACTCACGCCTTACGTAGTTGACAGCCAGGGACGCTTAATTGCTGGCGCATCCCCCGAATATGCCACCGGTCAGGACATGAGCAAGTTGGAGATCGTGAAGAACTTCGTTGACGAGGGTGTCAAAGCGCAACTGGCGGCGACTAAAGAGTTCAACATCTCCAACGGCAAGGATCGTTGGCCGATGCTGGGTACGTACAGTCCGGTTCCCGCGCTCGATTGGGCAGTAGTGGTCCAGAAACCGCAGCGCGACGCCTACCGCAGTGTTTTCGAAATGCAGCGTACCGCACGGCTGCTGGCGTTGCTGGCAGTGATGGTGAGCATCGGCCTGAGCATCTACGTTGCAAGGAAAATCACCAATCCCCTAGAAACACTTACCGAGTCAAGCCGCGCCATCGCTCGCGGCGATTTCAGTCAGCGGGTCCACCTGAAGAGCCGCACGGAGATCGGTGAACTGGCAGACACTTTCAATGTCATGTCTCAGGAGTTGGAGCAGTTCGTCGACGACTTGAGGCGGGCAGCGGAAGAGAACCGTGCGCTGTTTATGGGTTCTATCCAGATGCTGGCTGGCGCGGTCGACGAAAAGGATCCATACACGAAGGGCCACTCCGACCGTGTCACCCGATACTCTATTCTGATCGCCAAAGAACTCAATATGCCCGAGCAGTTTATTGAGACCGTGCGCATCTCGGCGTTGCTGCACGATGTGGGCAAAATAGGCATCGAAGATCGTATTCTCAAAAAACCAGGATCCCTCACCACGGAAGAGTTCGAGGTGATGAAGACTCACACCACGAAAGGGGCTAACATCTTGCGGCCGGTTAAGCAACTGCGCGAAATGTTACCCGGTATTGAGTTGCACCATGAAGCTCTGGACGGCCGCGGATACCCTTACGGATTGAGTGGCGATCAGATTCCCATGTTGGCCCGCATCATCGCGGTTGCTGACACATTCGATGCAGTCACTACGAACCGTCCCTACCAGACGGCTCATGATCCACTGGACGCGCTGCGTATTGTTAATTCGCTGGTCAATAAACGACTCGATCCCGACTGCGTTGCAGCTCTGAACGCGGTCTTCGAACGAGGCGAAATCCGAATTCAGAGAATCCTTAAGACTCAGGCTGCGGCCGCCGGCGCAACTGCGGCTCCAGCTGCACAGCCAGTAGCGGCTGTCAGCAGCACTCCTCCAACGATCGAGAAAACATCGGGCTAGCACGCCATCCTGGAATCTCACCGTCTTTCGAGCGCGAGCTCGTGCTCGCGCCAGGCATTCACGTCTAATTTCTTCCCGGACCGTAGACAATCTCGCATCACCGATATAATTGAAGTTGGACGCGAGTCCCGCTTTCTTATGATTCAAACCCTTTTTGGCAGTACTGAGAAGAAACCCAGCTTCCTGGAGCGAATGAAGGAAGCAGTCACGCGCACGCGCGAAAACCTGAGCGAGCGAATTGAAGAAGTAGTCGCCTTCACCAAGGAGATCGACCGATCCACCCTCGACGATCTGGAAGCGACTTTGATCGGGGCCGACCTCGGCGCCACCACCACTCACGAAGTCTTGCAGAAGCTGCGCGAAAAGGCCGACCGCAAACAGATCAAGAACGTAGACGAGCTAAAGCGATTGTTGAAGGAGGAGCTGCTAGCGATACTAGAGCAAGGTAACTCCACGCCGGTGCAAAAGGTGGACGGAGCACCGGAAGTCATTCTCGTAGTTGGTGTAAATGGCACTGGGAAGACTACAACTATCGGCAAGCTGGCACAGGTTTTCCGTTCCCAGGGAAAGAATGTTCTCCTATGTGCGGCGGATACGTTTCGCGCCGCTGCCATCGATCAGTTAGAAGTCTGGGGACAGCGCACCGGGACCGAGGTTATCAAAACGAAGGCGGGCGGCGATCCTTCTGCGGTGCTCTACGACGCACTGCAGTCCGCTACGGCGCGTAATTCTGATTATGTGATTGTCGATACCGCTGGACGTTTGCATACCAAGACTAATCTTATGTCGGAACTGGAGAAGATGCGCCGCACGGCCCAACGAATCGTCCCTGGAGCGCCGCACGAAACCTTGCTGGTGATGGACGCGACCACGGGACAGAATGGGTTGCAGCAAGCCCGGCTGTTTACCCAATCCGCCGGAGTAACCGGCATCGTCCTCACCAAGCTCGACGGAACAGCAAAAGGCGGAGTGGTGGTCGCAATTACGCGGGAATTAGGTGTTCCGGTGCGCGACGTCGGAGCGGGCGAGAAGGCGGGGGCACTACTGC
>JBLNFC010000575.1:0-9004 GCA_050263355.1 Acidobacteriota bacterium | reverse complement strand
ATTTAGCTTTTACGGTTACGAAGTCAGGCGAGTATCGCTTCGATGTAGATCCCAATGGCGACGCGAGCTGGGTCACAGTCCGGAAGGGTGAAGGCGAGGCGACCGGTGAAAACCGCGCCGTGAAGGTTCGCGGCGGTGAACAGGCCCGTTTCACCGGCGGCACTTCTTTGAGTCACAACATCCAGGACGCACCTGAGCCAGATGGCTTCGACGATTGGTGCAGAGTTCGCGATAAGCGTCAGAATAGTTACGCTTCCTATCGCTACGTCTCGCCTGACGTGATCGGCGCCGACGATCTCGATGACTACGGAACCTGGCGCACTGTTCCGTCCTACGGAGCCATCTGGGTTCCTGCCGTTGCGCCGGGATGGGCGCCTTATCGTTATGGCCACTGGATTTGGGTCGATCCCTGGGGTTGGACTTGGGTTGATGACGCACCTTGGGGCTTTGCTCCCTGTCACTACGGACGTTGGGTTCACTACGGTGGTTATTGGGGATGGGCGCCGGGACCGGTGATTGTCCGTCCGATTTATGCGCCGGCATTGGTCGCGTGGGTCGGTGGTGAGAATTGGGGCGTTGGCGTCTCGTTCGGCGGTCCTCGCGTAGGCTGGTTCCCGCTGGGCTATGGCGAGCCCTATGTTCCGCCGTATTACGTCAGCCGTAATTACTTTCACAATGTGAACGTCCACAACACGCGAATTACGAATGTCACCAACATCACGAACATTTACAACAACACCTATAACAACAACAGTGTTCGAAACAGCTTCAACAACACCGACAATTCCACGAACATCCATGGCAACCGGAACAAAGTTGTTATCAAGTACGCGAACCGCGAAGTTCCAGGTGCGGTGACGGCGGTTCCGAGGAATGCGATGGTCAACTCGCAACCAGTACAGCGCGCTGCATTGCGGCTCAACGATAACGAGGTCAGAGGTGCACAGGTGGGGATGGCTCCTCACGTGGCGCCCTCGAAGGCTAGCGTACTGGGCGCAGGAAGTCCGAATTCATTGCCGCCGGCGAACGTGCAGCGTCGGAACGTAGTGTCCAGGCTGACTCCGCCGCCGGCTCCGATTCCTTTCTCCGCGAAGCAGGAGGCGCTCGCCGCACGACCTGGGCGTCCGCTCGACGCAACCGCCGAACGGCAGTTGAGATCCAATATGAGCAATGGGCGTGGCCCGACGCGCGATCTTCCGGAACGCTCCATCGCCGACCTGCCCTCGAACAGAGCAGGCGCAGCGCAGGCAAAGCCTGCCGAGGCTGGCCGTGGATCTGCCATGACACCTGCGCGCAATGTACCCCGTCCGCCGGATAGAGCAAACAACGGACAGGGCGCGCGACAGATGGACGTTGCAGACCGAAATGTCCCCAGCCCCAGCAATCGAGTTGGCACAGACAACTCGAGCAACTCCGGCCGCATAGTTCCTCGGGCTCCGGATAGAACCTCGGGACGTCAGCCCGGATCACCCGCAAAGGAAATGCAGATTCCCCGCGCCTCCGATGCAGGTATGAGACCGACCTCTTCGAACGCGCCATCACATACGGTTCCGCGGCCGCCGGATCGCACCATGACCGGAGAACAGTCGAACCCTAACCGAATCGACTCGACTCCTCGTCAATCCGAGACCACTGCGGATAACGTGAGACCTGGCTCTTCGAGTGGACCTGCGCGGACAGTTCCGCGCCCGCCCGACACTGGCGATCGCGGCACGATGCAGCAGAACAGTCGCTCCAATGACCGTCCAGCGGCAAGGCCCAGTATGCCAACTCGTCCTACGGCGGATCGGCCCGCAAATATGGATCGCTCCAGCGTGGATCGCTCAGTGTCTAGACCAGAATCAAACTCGCGTCCCATGATGGATTCCCCTCGGCAACGGGATTATCCAAGCCCGCGAGTTGAGTCGCGACCGGCACCGCAGAGAGAAGTGTACGAATCGCGGCGTATTGAAAGTCGTCCGACAGAATACCCTTCGGCTCGTGCACAGCGCGAACCCAGCGTAGTTCGTGCTTCACCGCCGCGGCAATCGTCACCGTCGTCATCCGGTGGCAGCCGAGGAGAATCCTCCTCCGGAGGTGGCCGAGGACAGCAGTCGCGCGGAAATAGCCACGATTCGCACTCGCGCTAATCGCAAGTGCAACATCAGCCATGCCCTTTCTCGAACCTGGGAAAGGGCGTTTCTTTTGAATCAACCTGTGTTGTGCAACCCTGCAGCGATGCCGTTGATCGTGGAACCTAGCGCATAGTTAAGCTCATCGTCCGCTGCTCCGTCACGCTTTCGGCGAAGAAGGTCCACCTGGATCAGGCTCATTGGGTCGACATACGGATTCCGCAATCGTATGGAACGCGAGAGCACAGGATTATTGGCGAGCAACTCTTTCTGATCTGTGATCGCGAGCAGCATCCGCTCCGTACGCCGAAACTCATCCGCCAGCATGCTAAAGGCTCGCTCGCGCAGTTCAGGGTCGGGAACCAGATCTGCATAAGCTCGGGCAATGCTCAAATCGGCCTTGGCCATCGCCAACTCCACATTGCGCACCAGATCGGAAAAAACGGGTAGACCGGTCATCATCTGTCTAAGTGTTTCCATTGCGCCGGTTTCGCGAGCAGAGAATTTTTCCAGCGCATAACCTACCCCCAACCACGCAGGCAGCGCGTGACGGCTCTGCATCCAGCCAAAGACCCACGGGATCGCTCGCAGATCATTCAAGTCACGGCCTTGCTTTCGCCGCGCTGGACGTGAGCCGATTCTCGCGTACTCCAGTTCATTGACCGGTGTGCCTTGCTCAAAATACTGGAGGACCTCCGGATTCTCCGCGACATTCTCGCGGTAAAACTGATATGCCGATTCCGATAGCGCCTCCATAACGGCGTCCCACTGCTGCTCCTGATTGGAACGCGTACTTCGAGTTAACGCTTCCATGCTGGCGGCAATCATCAATTCGAGGTTCCACTCGGCGAGAATCGGGTCGGAGTACTTCCAGTTCAACACCTCTCCCTGCTCCGTAATCCGAATTCGTCCACTAAAACAGCCGACGGGTTGCGCAAGAATTGCGGCATGCGTCGGACCGCCGCCCCGGCCCACCGTCCCACCTCTCCCATGAAAGAGGCGAAGCTTGACGTGGTGCTTTGCGGCGACGCAGTGCAAGTCCCGATGTGCCTTGTAGATTTCCCAAATGCTGGTCAGCATGCCGCCGTCTTTGTTGGAGTCGGAGTAGCCAAGCATGACTTCCTGCCACCGATCCCAGGAATCGAGCAACGGCTGGTAATCAGGTGCGCTCCATAGTTTGTCCATCATTGCCGCGGAACCCCGAAGAGACTGGATCGACTCGAAAAGCGGCACCGGAAGCAGCCCCGGATCCTCGCCGCTCGCGCTCAGCTGAACCCCACAAATAGCCGCCAGCCGAGTGACATTCAGAATGTCCTCTAAATCGGAGACGCCACTGATGATGTATCGCCGAATCGCCTTCGCAGGAAAGTCTTGTTTGAATTGAGCAATCGATCGGAATGTTTCCAACACCTCCGCAGATTGCGGGGAGACTGTGCGCGGCAGTAAGTTCTTGGCCGTCGGCTGCGTCGCGGATGCAAGTTCCTTCAGAGTCTCCGAGTGCTTATCGGCATGTTGGCGGACGTCAATGGAATGCAGATGAAAACCGAATGTACGCACTTTTATCAGCAGAGGATCGACAAACGTCTCAGCCAGCTTCTGAGCACGGTTGCCAGAGAGGCTTTCACGAACAAGCATCAAATCGTGTTCCAGGTCGGCCGCTTTGCGGTACGCCATCAAAGCTCGCGGAGTTTCCAAGGTTCGCTGAAGGCGTGTAAGCACGAACCCCAGAAAGCTGCGATAGAGTTCTGCAGCCGAGTGCCGGTGCCAGCTTTCTTTCTGAACCTTGTGGGCGTACTGCTCGACCGCGTGCTTCAGTTCCGCGGAGGCAGGCGTTTGGTGCACTGACGAACTCAAGCGATCCGCCAGCTTGCTGATCTCCTCGCTGTAATGTCGCAGGATCAGTCCACGTGCCATCTGCAGCGCGTCTCGGGTGCATCTGGAATTTACCAGCGGATGCCCATCGCGATCTCCGCCTATCCAGGAACCAAATCGCACCAGCTGTGGTATGTCCTTCGCTTCGAGAGACAGTCCGTAAATCGCGCGAATAGAATCGGCGATCTCGTCATATACCCGTGGCAGAGCCTCAAAGATAGATAAGGGAAAGTAGTCAAGGCCCATGCGAATTTCGTCCGTGACCCTGGGTTTCTCCAGGCGGACCTCGTCCGTCTGCCATAGGGCCAGAACTTCTGAAAAGATAAGTTCTTCACACTCATTCGCTTCTGTTCGCGACAGCGGCAATCGATCGAGCCGTTCCAGCAATTCAGCAATTCGGCGCCGCTTGAACAGAATTGTGCGTCGCGCAATTTCAGTAGGATGAGCAGTAAACACCGGCACCACGCGTATGGCTCGGAGAGCCGCGATTGCCTCTTCAACACTCAAGCCCGCGGCCTTCATCCTCGCCAGCGTGCCGCGAAAGGAACCCGGTAAGGCTGCCTGGTCGTCGTGCAGTTCGGCTGCGCGTCGGCGGCGTTTGCGATGGTTGGTCTCAGCCAGATTAGCTAGCTCAAAATATGTGGAGAATGCTTTCGTGACCCGATAAGCATCTCTTACGCCTAACCCTGAAACAATCTTCCGTGCCTCTTCCATGAGAGCGCCACAAGGTACCGCCTCCTTGTGCTGCTCTCGATGTTGAATCAGTAAACGTCGAAGATGTTCCACCACTTCGAACAACTTCTCGCCCTCCTGCTCCACCAGAATCCGGCCCAGGAGGATTCCGAGCGATCGAACATCACGCCGCAGCGGCAATTCTTTAGCAGCCGTGTCGGTGCCCGCCGTGAGCTCCGCCAGCCGTTCCTGCTGACTGGTTGCGCTCCAGAGTGTCTCTGCTTTCTCCATCGTCCACAGCATCTTACTAAAGCCGCCGCTCGAATCTGGCAAGCGCGAGCGCAAAAAGTTCTGCTGCTCACTATCAGCAGCACACGCGAGCACCAGCGTCCGCGACTCGGAATCGGTCGTCTATTCGGTTAAATTTTTGTTAAATCTGCGCAGCGGGCTTGACCCATCTCGGATGTTGGTCTACTTTTCCCGCAACCTTTGACGTGGAGGACTCATGCTCACGATCGCCGTCATTGGGCTGGTCTCGATAGTGTTGGCAGTTGTTTCCTACGTGGTCAGTGCTGCGTTCCAGGAAGATCGCAAGTAGCCGCTCCATCAAGCCAGTTTCAGCTGCTCCTCTACCGCGCGGTATCCCTGATCAATAGCGGCATCGGTGAAGGCCGTCGCTGCTGCGTCGGAATTCGCAATGGAAATGCGCCCGAATTGTTTGCGGCCCACAACGCACGGGCGCTCCTCAGGCGGCCAATCGGGATCACTGAGGGTTAAATAATCGTACGCGTACCCATGTGCCCAGCGGTTCACGGTTATCCCGGCGATATCCCGCGCCGCATCAAAACCGCCGCCCGCCAGCATTCGCTGCAACTGATCGCGTATGTTGCGTTCGAACGTCTCAAAGGGCGTGCGCAGAAGCTCATAACGTCCCATGCGGTATTGATCCCGCCGTGCCTTTCCCGGCTTGCAAGGCACACGCAACATGAAGAGCACCATTGGCTCCTCCGGTTTGCTCGGAGATTTGTATTCACCTATGTTCACTGGAAAGTCGAGCATGGTGAACGAGTGATAGGCGCCCGGCGAGAGGATCTGGTGAGTTCCCAACTTCTGGAAGGCCGTCCAGTTTCGTAATGCTACGTGCGTGTAGATGAACGGCTCTTTTACTCCGTATCGCAGAGCGTCTTTCTGCTTCTCCGGCAGCTCTGGACACAGATACGGAATCATCCCGTTGTAGCAAGCCAGTACGCAATGTTTGCCGCGCACCGTGAACAACTTCTTGCCCCTGACATAGGATACTTCCACTTCACCTTCCGAACCGCTGCCGCCGGATTGTTGCGCTCGCACCACGGTGCTGTTCAGCCGAACCCTGACCGGAGACGCCGAGTCGTCCAGCCGGCCGTAGTCGCAGCGCGCCGTAACCACGTCTGTCATCGTGCGCCCGGGAATGGAGCCGGCGACTAACGAACGCACCAGCAATCGCGCAATCGACGCGTTCCCATCGGGGAAATGGAAGATGTACGGTTCTTCCTTTTCGGAGGCGCCAAGATCCATACCTTGGAAACCCGCATAGTGATAAGCACCGTAGTCGTCAGGATTTTCGTAGCACATCAGTGCGGGAACCGCTTCAATGCCCACAGCGAACAGGTCGTGGGTATACGTTTGAAAGAACGGCAGCACGGCGGCATCGGCTTTGCAGATCTTGGTGAGGAAATCGGCATAACTGATCTTCGCCAGCCGCGCACGCTTTTCTTCACGCGTCAACCCTGGGAGGTAATCGACTTTTTCCGTGTACAGGCGCGCGATTTCGCTGCGAACTTTCTCTGGCAGCGGAGTCTTGCTGAGGAACTCCGGCCATGGCAGCGACGCCATCCCGGATACGAGTCGGTCTTGTCCGAAAGTCTCTTTGTCGAAAAAGCACGCTGTCCTCAGCTTCGAGTAGAGCTTCTGATCGTAATCTTTGTAAAAGGGCTTGGTCTCGATACCAAGATCCTGGAGCAAACCTTTCGCAACCTTGCTGTACCTCGACGGGCTCTCAATGGATTGAGTGCCTCCATTGCTCAACAGAAGACGACCGTTCACCACGAACTCGTTTCGCTTCGCATGTCCCCCGAAATCATCATGGTTATCGAGGACCAAGATGCGGGCTTTTGCGCCTGCTTGCTCACGGAAGAAGTATGCGGCAGCGAGACCGCTGATCCCGCCCCCCACGACTACGAGGTCATACACTTCGCCGGTGGATTCTGGCTTCCCAGCATCGTCCCAGAAGTTTCCATCCCTAACTTGGTGGGCGTAGGTATACGTGCCCTCATGATTGCCGCGCATTCCCATCAGCGCCGGCGGATAATACTTGGGATCTTTCTCAGGAGCGTAGCGCTCCCCATCTTCGAGAGCGGCCATCCAGCCTACGTTAGAGGCGAGAATGGATCCGCCGACCGCGACACTGACTCCGTTTAGAAAGTCGCGGCGAGTGATGCTGCGGTTCATCCCTAACTGCTGATCGCGCGATCGCTCACTCATCGACGCTCCTCCGGCTCTCGACGATTCCCGACGCTGTGGCAGACGTTGCGGAATTCTAGCAGTGTTGAGGCGTTTAGCGGGCGTGAGCGAAGTTGAGGCGATTAGCGGGCGTGAGCGAAGCGGGAGCCCGCTGCCGAAATCCTGAGCGAAGCGAAGGATCTTCTGCGTGAAGCCGAGGTCGGCAGCAGTGATCGACAATCTGCTCTTATCGCTAGAGCCATAGCCTCGACTGTGAACTCTGTCAGCCTTCGGCCCACCACCGACAAAGGCTCGATGCACCGAAGACGCAGAGCTCCCACGCTTCGCTGATGATGGCAAGTTAGCTTAGAACGTGTCGCGTCGGATGGAAATGAAATCGGATTCTTCTTGACAGAGCAATAGAGCCAGAGCATACTCCAGCCCTCGACTGCCGCAGTTTACGGAGTTCCACAACTTAGCTCAGCCGAGCAGGTCCATCCCAGGTAGGCCCCAGTTACTCACTCGCAAGATTGTGCGTAATGAAGTGCACGGCTCGTCCAGCAATACACCACGAGCGTGATTATCTTCCCCAACGAAGAACACTGGCGCGCGAAGATCCACTTTGTCCAACGGAGGATCGCGATGAAACACCTGCGTGTGCTCGGCACACTGACCACGTCTAAATTGATCGCCTCGCTAAAAAACTTTAACCCTTCTCACCCTTGTCACGGCCGCAGCTCTTACGGCGCAAGCGACTGCTGCTGTTCCAGATCCCGTCTTGCAGTGGATCGGCATCATGAACACGACTGTCATCACCGGTGCCACAACGCCACTGCTGACAAGCAGGGTAGTTGCTTTGGTGTCAGCGTCCGTTTTCGATGCGGTGAATGGCATCCGTCCTCGCTATCAATCACTCCATGTACGTTCTAAGGCTCCAGCTTTTGCATCGCAGCGCGCGGCTGCCGTCCAGGCCGCGTACGCGATGCTTATCAAAATCTACCCCACGCAGATTGATTCCCTGACGGCGCAACGTGATGCTTCGATGAGCGGGATTGCGTCCGGTGAGAGTGCAAAAGCAATAGCCGCCGGAATTGCCTGGGGACAAAGAGTCGCTGATAGCATTTGGGAGTGGCGTCTCTTAGACGGTATCTCGCCGGCCGCACCGCCATACTATGGCGTCGCCAGCATCGCAACAACGCCAGCGGCAGTTGGCCTTTGGCGGCCCACACCCTTGCTAGGTGTGTCCGGAGCCGCTCCGCAGTTTGCAAGCATGGTGCCTTGGGTGCTGACCCGACCCGGCCAGTTCCGTTTGCCGCCGCCGCTGGCTCTCACCGATCCCGTCTACCTTGCCGACTACAACGAAGTCAGAACAATGGGTGCCTTCAGCGCATCGCCAAGATCTACTGATCAATCCGAGTTGGCTCTTTTCTGGGCGGGAAACACCCCACTCTACTGGAATCGGATGGCAGTGCAGGTTGCTACCGCACGGTCTCTGTCACTGTCGCAAAATGCTCATCTGTTCGCCTTGCTGAATGTGGCCATGGCCGACGCGGCAATTGCCTGTTGGGACACCAAGTACCGATTTAGCTTCTGGCGTCCCATTACCGCGATTCGTGATCCCTCGAGTTCAAATCCAGACCCGACTTGGACGCCTTGGCTGGATTTTTTTCCGGCTGGCACGCCAGCGCACCCTGAGTATCCCTCGGGCCATTCAACGGTGAGTGGTGCGGCAGCCTTCGTTTTAGCAGCCGCCTTCGGCGATGAAACTGCCGTCACGCTCACGTCCGAGGTCAGACCAGGTACTCGCACGTTTGCAAGTTTCTCGTCTGTGCTTGCGGAAATTAATGATGCCCGCGTATTCGGAGGCATTC
>JBLNFC010000574.1:0-8334 GCA_050263355.1 Acidobacteriota bacterium | reverse complement strand
TCTTTCGCTGTGTTAGATTCTGATTTTTCCACTTCAGCGCCCTTCGGAGGCACAAGAATTGTCCAAAGACATGGTCCCCAAGCGTATTTTCTTTACCAAGGGGGTCGGAAAGCATCGTGAGCGTTTAACATCGTTCGAGCTGGCGTTGCGTGACGCCGGTATAGCCGCCCAGAACCTGGTGCGCGTTTCCTCCATCTTCCCGCCAAATTGCAAGTTGATCGCCCGGTCTCAGGGTTTGAAGTTCCTGCATCCGGGAGAAGTGGTGTTTGCCGTCGTAGCGGAAAACTCAACCCGTGAACCACACCGGCTCACTGCGGCTTCCATCGGAGTTGCCATCCCCGCCGATCGCAATACATACGGCTATCTAAGTGAACATCACTCCTTTGGTGAGACCGAAGATGCGGCCGGCGATTACGCCGAAGAACTAGCCGCTGAGATGCTGGCCACGACTCTGAACGTGGAGTTTGACCCGGACCGGTCCTGGGACGAGAAGAAGCAAATTTATCGCCTATCAAACAAGATCGTCCGGACCGCGAACGTCACTCAATCAGCGGTCGGCGACAAACGTGGGCTTTGGACCACGGTCATCGCATCGGCGATCTTCATCTTCGATTAGGGAACCAACCACAAACGACACAACACACGTGCAGCGGCAGACGGCGCGGGCGTATTAATGAGAGTGTCCATCCGGACCTCTACTTGCGCGCCAGGACTTTGTTCTCCTTCTTCGTACCAGCGGATGTCGGCGTGCCCTTGTCGATGCGCTCCAGCACGGCGGCCACAATGATGGGCAAGCCGACGGTCGCATCCACGAACACTTCCCCGAACATGCCGCCCTCGCCGGGAGGAACGAATTTACCCCACGAAACTGCTTCGCTATAGGGGCTGCCGGAGAGGCCGCCCCAGTAAACCGGCTCGGGACAGATTCTCAATCCGTAGTGGTAGCGTTTCAGAGGAACATCCTCGCCCAGTTGCCGATGCCGCAATTCGATAAAGGGCCCAAACTGCTGTGACCAGTTCCTGGGTACGCCCCCGCCGATGGTAAAGATGCCCAATCGTTCTTGTTTGAGCAGCGTCGCAGCAAAGTGTTCAAGATCGAGGAAGGGATCGAAGCGGAGCGTTGGTCTCTTGTCGCGGATCCGCGCCCGATTCGCTAAAGCAAAATCCAACCCAAGCTCGGAGTCAGTGAAAGCAGGAACAAAAACGGGTACACCTTTCTCGTAAGCCGATTTCAAAATGCCGCGCTCTTTCACTGTCTTGCTCAAGTGCTGGCCGATCACCTGGTTCAGCTTGTACGAGCAGACGATCTCCTTGTCATCCCACTCGGAGAGGAGCTTGAACATGACCTGCTCAACATCATCGAGGTTGGTCTCTGGTTCAAGGGTGTCGTAAACACGGTTGTAGCCCTGTTGATAGAGTTCCTCGTCTGAAACCTGCGGATTGGCGCGGAAGTGAGCGCGCCCCGTCGCCTCGACCAGGCCATGGGCCATCAGAGCACCGGTCGAGACAATCGCGTTTACGATGCCGCGGTCGATTAATTCAGCAATGATCAGGCCTTGTTTGGCGACAGTCATGGCCCCGGCCAGGGTCATGACCTTGAAGCAACTTTTGTCACGGGCCATGGCTTCCAGCACATCGGCGGCTTCGCCTAGCTGGCGGCCGGTGAACGCGGTCTTTGCCATCGCACGGACCAGGTCGTCAATCGAGTGGATCCTTCCGAGGTCCAGAGGCTCAAGGGGAGTTAGGCGATCCTCAATGGGGTTGTGCAATTTCCGATCAATACCCGCACCCTCATGCTCGTGCTTCAAGGCTCGACCTCCTGGGTAATCATTCGGGGATCATGAAACAAATACTCTACAGGAATTCTGCTGGCGACATCTATTGGATGACAAAGCGCAACTAGCGCCGGAATTTTAGTGACTTGCGCTCTGTTATGCTATTTCGTTACGAGGGGAGTCATCTTGGCGCCTGAAAGGTTCCGCGTTGGCCTGGTCCAGATGTCGTGTGGACCGGAGCCGGAAGCTAATCTGGAGAAAGCAATCGACCGCGTTGCCGACGCGGCGGGTCGAGGTGCGCAGGTGATATGCCTTCCGGAATTGTTTCAGACGCAATATTTCTGCCAGCGGGAAGACGCTTCCCTGTTTGATTTAGCGGAGTCGATTCCTGGGCCCACTTCCGCAAAGCTCGGAGAAGTTGCAAAGAAACACAGTATTGTCCTGGTTGCTTCCTTGTTCGAGAAGCGCGCACCGGGTGTCTACCACAATACGGCGGCGGTCTTCGATACGGACGGCGCCTTGCGCGGTCTCTACCGCAAGATGCACATTCCGGATGACCCTCTGTACTACGAAAAGTACTACTTCACTCCGGGCGATCTCGGGTTTCGCGCTCACAACACCAGTTTCGGTCGTGTGGGAACCTTGGTCTGTTGGGACCAATGGTATCCGGAAGGCGCAAGGCTCACGGCGTTGCAGGGGGCCAGCATTCTGTTTTACCCGACGGCCATCGGCTGGCATCCAGCGGAGAAGGCTGACTTCGGTACTGCCCAGCACGACGCCTGGCGCACAATTCAGCGCGCCCACGGCATTGCAAATGGAGTTTACGTGGGCGTGGTAAATAGGGTCGGGTTCGAGACCGGGAACATTCGAGGGAAGTCCGCTTCCGGTGATGGCCTGGAGTTCTGGGGCGGTTCCTTCTTATGCGATCCCTTCGGCACAGTTCTCGCGGAGGCGTCCCACGACAAAGAAGAGATCCTGATCGGCGATGTGGACCTGCGGAAACTGGAAGAGATCCGGCGCAATTGGCCATTCTTACGCGACCGACGTATCGACAGCTATGCACCGATTACCAGTCGAATGCTGGACTGAGAGTGAGTAATTGTTGATTTTCGTTGATTGCTGATTCAAAACCCGGGGGTTCTCGTCGCTAAAAGGACAATCAGAAATTATCAACAGCAACTATTCACGTTCATAGCTAATGAACTCCCACTCCCGCGATCAACTTGATTCAAAGCCGTGTCGCTACCGGATGCCCGGGGAGTGGGAGCCGCACGCAGCAACATGGCTCGCCTGGCCTCACTTCCGTGGTGACTGGCCCGGTAAATTCGAGCCGATCCCGTGGGTGTACGCAGAAATCATCCGCAACTTGGTCAGGCACGAACGGGTCGAGCTTATCGTAAACGACGCCGAGTCTGAGAAGCGCGCGAGGAAAGTGCTGCATCGCGCTAACGCCCTTTCTGACAAAATTACGTTTCGCTGTTGGCCTACCGACCGCGTTTGGACCCGGGATTCGGGATGCACGTTCGTTGTATCTGCAAGCGATTCCAGCAACCTTCGCTCGCCGGCGGGCAAAAGTGTGGCGAGACCCACGCGCAAAGCGACAGGCAGCTCACTGGCTGCAATCAAATGGCGCTTCAATGCGTGGGCGAAATATCCCAACTGGAAGAAGGACGAGAAAATCGGCAGTCGCATGGCCAGGGCGGCCAGAGCCCACGAGATTCGTGCAGTTTTCAACAGTGAAAGAGTCGTGCTAGAAGGCGGCTCGATTGACAGCAATGGCCGTGGAACGCTTCTCACTACCGAAGAGTGTCTGCTCAGCGCCGAGCAGCAACGCAATAAGAGCTTCGGCCGTGAAGATTATGAGAACGTCTTTCGCGATTACCTGGGCATAAAAACAGTGATTTGGCTCGGTGGTGGCATCGTGGGTGACGATACCCACGGGCACGTTGACGATATCAGCCGCTTTGTGGCGCCGGACACGGTCGTAACCGTGGTGGAGAAAAATTCTTCCGACCCCAACTACGCTGCCCTACAAGAAAACCTGCGGCGATTGCGAGCAGCTATGGATCAGGATGGCAAACCTCTGCGAGTCATCGAGCTGCCGATGCCACGTCCAGTGATTTTTGACGGACGGCGTTTACCCGCCAGCTATGGGAATTTCTATATCGCCAATGGAATAGTGCTGGTTCCTGTTTTCAATGATCCCAATGACCGGGTAGCGCTCGGAATCCTCAGCGAGATCTTTCCTGATCGAGAGGTAATCGGCATCTATTCTGGTGATCTGATCTGGGGTTTTGGGGCGATGCATTGTATGACGCAGCAACAGCCAGGCGTTGAATAGGCTTCGGTCGCCTGTACTCGGGCGTCAGCTGCTATAGGTTGTGATCGGAGACTATCCGTCTACGACTCACGCTATTTTCGATACTGAGTAGGCTGGGGGCCGCGCTCCAGCGTCTCACGGTCCCAGATGGCGCCCTCGCGAGTATAGTTCGCGAGTTCGAAATCCTGAGTGAGCTCGAGAGCATCGGTTGGACAGGCGTCCTCGCAGAGGCCACAAAACATGCATCGACTCAGGTCGTAGGTGAAGGTGGTGAGTTCTTTACGCCGTGTCTTCTCATTGCGTTCGCTTGTAACAACAATCAGGTGTTCCGGACAGGCCAGAGCACACAAGTCGCACGCAATGCAGAGTGTCTCGTCGGTATCTGGATTAACGTTCAGACGGGGTGCCCCGCGGTAGCGCTCGGCAACCTGCGGCCTTTGCAGCGGATACTGCTCAGTGTAAATTTCCTTTGGATCCTGATAGCGAAAGGTGACACTCAGGCCTTTTAGCAGGTCAACAAAGAAGATTTTGCGGAGCAGGCTCGCCATTCCCATGGACCTAGGATATCACTACCACCACAAGGGGCAGAAGCGGCCGACGGACCAAGTAAGTCGAGAGACCGCATCGTAGCCCACGGATCGAGGAATCATGCCGAACGATCAAGACGCGCGGCCTGAAAATCTGCAAACGGCTGAGGAACGCCGCGAGGTCTCAGAGCGCGACGAACTTTGGATGGAAGAGGCTCTGCGAGCGGCGCAGCGTGCTTTGGAGGCGGGCGAAGTGCCCGTCGGCGCGGTGATCGTCTGCGACGGTCGGGTGCTTGGCAGGGGATGGAACCGCAATGTCAGCGACTCAGATCCGACGGCGCACGCCGAGGTCGTGGCACTACGCGAGGCTGGCCGCACGCTCGGCAACCATCGACTGGGGCAGTGCGAGCTGTTTGCGACAATTGAACCCTGTGCCATGTGCGCCGGGGCATTGGTGCATGCCCGGATCAAGCGCCTTGTGTACGGGGCGGACGATCCCAAGGCGGGCGCCGTTCATTCTGTGATGCAGGTGTTGAATGATTCGCGCCTGAATCACCACATGGAAGTACGCGCCGGGGTTTTGGCCGGACGTAGCGCCGAATTGCTGCAAGCGTTCTTCAGGAAAAGACGCTAAGGGTTCCGCGCCGGGTGCGATCGTCTTATACGGAGACTGGAACAGCGGAACTGATAATGACTCGGTAGTACGGCGCGGAGAGGTGCGTGAGCGGTTGAAACGATCCGTTCACGATGGAAAGCACCGGCCAAAGGCGAGCAACAATTTTGGTGAGCCGTGGATGCGAATCTTGCGCCGGAGTAATGCCCATACGAGATTAGCTTCCTTGCGCAGAAAGCGCAGCCAGGTCTGGCTATCCGCAGTCAGTTTCAAATCGGCTTGCCCGATGTGACCTTCCGAAACCTGCAATTTCTCATCACGGATGGTGACAGTCGCTTTTACTTCTTCGTTACCGGTGAACGTGAAGTGATAAACCGCATTGAGGCCCTTGGATTTGCCTTTTTGAAAAACGAAGTTCAGGCCGCGCAGAAAGCTGCGAATGGTGCCCTGGCCGGCGAGGCCGTTTGATACGCGCTTGGTCTCTTTACGTGGAAACCGCCGCGCCACATACTCTTCGGCATCGGTATTCGCGACGACATAGACCATCTCCGGCTTGTTTTGCAGTGGCCGAACAACGTCGTCCAGAAATTGCTTGCGGTTCGTGAGAAACGGCCCTATTACGTCTTCGCCCGCCGGGCAAACGGCCATGCAATACGCTGCTTTGTAATTGGCACCGAACGAGAGGCTCTGCCACATCGACACTGTCTCGGCTCCGGACACCTTCCTGCGATAATCGCGAGCATTTTTGCTGTCCGCAATGTTCTCCACCCAGTCGCTGAATCCGCCCATGAACTCGCGGTAATTATGGGTGTAGCAAGCTGAAAAGTTGAATTGGCCGTCGGAGCTGATGGCTCCCGTGGGGCAGGCGGCAACACAAAGCTTGCATTCGAGGCATGGGTTATACAGGATGGGATGCGAAGATTCCGTGACTTTGGCATTCACTAAAACCGTGCCCAGGAGAATGAAATTGCCAAATTTCGGATGAATTACATTACGGTGAATGCCCATTTGGCCGAGCCCGGCGGCGACGGCGACGGGCTTGTGGGAAATCACCCACATCTTTGATCCCCAGCGGTCCGCCTCCATTGGAAACCCTGCCGCTCCGCCGTTGATCGCTCCAATCCCAACCTTTTCGAGACTCGATACAATTCGTCGCGCCACTTCATTGGTTTCATCTGTCGTATGGTGGAATTCGAGATTCGAGATCGACCGCGCAGGAGTCCGGATATTCTCGCGGTTCATTCGACAAACGAAGCTGATGAGGGTCTTCGTGTTGGGGAACACCGATTCGATTTCCGCTTTCTGGTCAGCAATTTCTGGCCGGTCACTCTCGACGAAGCCCACGTCGTCGGCTCCGGCATCCAGGCACAATTGACGAAGCCAGGCGGCATCGAGAGCTTGAGCTTGTGATAGATCTGTCCGATCTGCTCTCTTTTCGCGGAAGTGTTTAACCGTGGGATGTTCTTCCAACTGCGCCATCGATGCTCCCCCTTCAAACCACACGACCATCAATCATTCACGCTTAGACAGCCCGTCCGACGGCGATCGGCACCAGCTTTTTAGAAGCTTTCCAGAGCTGTCCGTTGATGAAATCGGGGGCAAGGCGCCGCATAAATGCGAGCTGTTTCGATTGCCCTGGCCGGATCTCGACGGCACCCGCCTTAAGAGCCACAAACGATTGCTTTACCAACTCCTCCGTGGTGATCACAGTGACGCCGCCCTCGGCAAGCTCTGTCGTCATGTCGGTTTTCACACCGGGTGGCATGAGTTCGACGACCTCGACGCCGCTTTCCTCCAATTGAAATCGCAGGGACTGCGTGTAAGAGTGAATTGCCGCCTTGGTTGCGCTGTAGATCGGTGCAGCCGGCAGCGGCACGAAGGCCAGCGCGGAGGACACGTTGATGACCGTGCCCTTATTGGCGGTGAGAATGTCAATAAACGCGGAGGTCGTGGTGATGACGCCGCCCAGGTTGATGTTCACCTCCGCCATTAATCCGGCGAGGTCGGTCGCCGGAGCTCTGAGGTTTTTGTAGAGCATGATGCCGGCGTTGTTCATCAGCACGTCCAGCTTGGGAAAGTCTGCCTTCACGCGCGCCGTCAGAGCGGCGATTTGCGCGGGATCGGCCACATCGCTCTGAATGGTGTGGAGTTTCGGGTGTCTAGCCTTCACGTCCTCCAGCACTTTTTGGCGACGACCAGTCACGATAACTTCGTTGCCGAGTTCGGCAAACTTAAGGGCGAACGCAAGCCCGATTCCGGCGGAGCCCCCCGTAATAAGGATTGTGCGATTGCTGAGATTCATAGAAGTCCTTTCATTTGCATGTCCATAGGATTATGACCGTCATCTAACGGTCGCAAAAAAATTAAAAGCTGCGCAGAAGGTGATCTCGCATACTAGCTAATACCTTCTGCCTGTCAGCGGGCTCGATAAGCATGCGGGCGATAGACACGGCACCCGCCATTGCACTGAAAATCACAAAAAAGTTTCGTTCCCGCTCTGTTGCAGTCGCTCCCGGCATGAATTCCACCCAATGTTTCATTAAACCGGCAATTCGTTTTCTCATAGTGAATTTGGCGCGAGCGATTTCGGGCGCCAATGCCGCAATCGGGCAGCCGGTCTCAGGACGATCGCAGTGCTCAGATGAGAGATACATCCGAACAATTTCCTTCCACCTGTCCTCACGAGGCACATTCTGCAGAGAGGAATGTATTCTTTCCCAAGACTCCGAGAATCCCTGCGCGATGGCGTCGGCGAGAAGTTCGTCCTTACTCCGAAAGTGCTTGTAAAATCCACCCACGGTCAGACCGGAAGCCTTCATTACGCTGGCCACACCAGGGCCGCTCAGCCCTTCAGCGCGGAGCTTGCGAGCGGCGTTTCGCACGATACGATCACGAGTTTGCATTTTGTGTTCCGGGTCGTAGCGCATGGCACTTGTATTGGATTACTTGGATAATCTAAAGACGCGAAATCTTTTTTGGGCCTATAGCGCGCTCAAGAACGGATTCTCCATTGCGGCGCACAGGATGTGAGCAGGCCAAGCACATGAATACACACCAAGCTATTTGAGAGTGACTTCAACTCGCCCGGCCAGCCGATTA
>JBLNFC010000573.1:0-3091 GCA_050263355.1 Acidobacteriota bacterium | reverse complement strand
GGGCTGAAGAAGGATTACGAAGGTCGCATCAAGACGTTGGAAGAGCGCATCGACGCGCTCGAAACGGACAATGCGCGCCTGCGAGGCCAGAATCAGGCTCAGGCCCAAGCCACGCCAGCTCCGACGCCCGCCAACACGAATGAGGAGATCGCGGCGTTAAAAGAACGTATCGCGGAACTCGAGCAAGCTCGCTCGGAGCGCCGCGACGAAATGTCGGGCACGTCAGCACAAATCGCCTCGTTAAAACAACGTCTGGCGCAATTAGAAGGCGTGGCGACCAGGGCTCAAACTGAAGTGTTCCCTGCAATGTCGGAGCGTGAGGCAGCTAACACGGAGGCGATACGCGACATCAACAGAAAGCTTCAGGCGAGCGAGACGGAGACTCAATACATTTACCACAGCGAGCTCGGACCTCCATTTGATCTAACCAAGCTATACGATCTGCCGCGTCCTTTTGAATTTCACGGCTATATCCGCTCAGGCTACGGCATGAACGGCGAGGGCGGAAAGATGGAAGCCTTCAAGGCTCCAGGCGCGTTTGCCAAATACCGCTTGGGCAATGAGGCGGAGACCTATGGCGAACTCGCTCTGGTGAATAATTGGCTGCGGGAGGACAATCCTCTCTCTGCCCCGTACATCAGGACCACGGTAATGTTGTCGTACAACACCGGCGAAAATTTTACTTTCGATTCTCTCACCAATCACCAGCAGGGCAACGACGTCGCTCTCCGGCAGGCTTTCACGGAAGGCGGAAACATATTTCCAAGCGTACCGGATATCCGGATCTGGGCGGGCCAGCGTTACTACCAGCGCATGGATATCCATATCGACGACTTTTATTACCTCGACATGAGCGGCTACGGCGCCGGTATACAAGACATCCCGCTAGATAAGTTCGCTAAGCTCCACCTCGCCTGGCTAGGCGGGAGCGTTGATACATACGAGACCGACACTCATGGACGTCTAGCCAAGCAAAATATCGATCTGCGTCTTACCGACATCCATGTGCCGCTCGGAAAACTGACCCTTTGGTTCGATTACTCGAACGTGAGAGGCGGTGACGTAACAAACGTCTTTAATTCTGACGGCAGCACCATCCACGTTCAAAGCTCTTCCGGGTGGGCCGTCGGCTTGTTTCATCGAACTGGGGAAGAAGCATTCCTCGGCGGCTACAACCAGTTGAGCATCCAGTATGGAACAGGTGCGGCTTACAACTTCCAAAGCACACTCGATAGCGCCGGGCCCAATCTGGACGATGCGTGGCACTTCCGTGTGACCGACCACTTTACTATCCAGCCTTGGAAACACTTTGCTGTCCAAGCAGTGGCACTTTACGATAAGATCCACTTCGGCGGACCGGACTCGGATAACCGCTGGATTTCCGTCGGAGCGCGGCCGGTATTTTTCTTCAACGACCGTTTCAGCATGGCGCTGGAAGCAGGGGTTGATTGGGCCAAGAGCGAGCCGCTGGGCACCGACGGACACCTGTGGAAAGTCACATTTGCGCCGCTGGTAATTTCGCGGGGAGAAAAGTTTTTTAGCAGACCGCAGTTGCGGGTTTATGTGACATACGCCGGCTGGAGCGACGATTTCAAAGGGTTCGTCGGCGGCACCCCGTACGCGGATGACACGCGTGGCCTGTCCTATGGGATTCAGGCCGAAGCCTGGTGGTGACACGCAAATGAGTAACGAACTGATTCTCCGCGCACCTGTATCAGGTGTGGTTTACCCGCTCGAACGCGTGCCCGATCCGGTCTTCGCGCAGAAGCTGATGGGCGACGGCCTTTCGATCGATCCAGTCGATGGGACACTGCGGGCTCCGTGCGCCGGTGAGGTCGTGACTCTCCATCCCGCTTCGCATGCACTAACTCTCCGGACGGCTGGTGGCGTCGAAGTGCTGATGCACATTGGAATTGATACCGTCTCGCTGAAAGGCGTTGGATTCACCCCGCGCGTTCGACAGGGAGACAAGGTTGACGCCGGCGCACCACTCATCGATTTCGATCTCGATAAGCTCGCTACCACTGCCAAGAGCCTTCTCACGGAAATCATTATTAGTAACGGTGACGCCGCGCGCATCGTTGAACGCGCTTCCGGTCGGGTCAAAGCGACCGATGACACCGTGTTGACACTGAGCCTTCTCGATGGCTCAGCGAAAACGGCAGCGCCGACAGAAGGCGCCGCGGTTACATCGCCGGCGATCCTCGTCGCTAATAAGACCGGCCTGCACGTGAGGCCCGCTGCTGTTCTCGCTAATGTGGCGAAGAGCTTTAAGAGCGAGATCACAGTGCAAAAGGGTGAGCGCTCGGCGAACGCGCGCAGTGTTACTTCGCTGATGGGGTTGGAAGTTATGGGCGGCGACAAGATCGTGCTGGTTGCCAAAGGACCCGACGCAAAGGGAGCGATCGACAAGCTGAGCCAGCTGGTCGCTGCCGGCCTGGGCGATGAGGGTCATCCGGCCGCACCTGCTCCAGCCACAACTACGACTTCGCCGATTACTCAGCCGGCACCGCGTCCACGCAGTGATGATCCCAATCTCTTGTTGGGCGTGGCTGCTTCTCCCGGGCTGGCGGTTGGTCAAACTTATCAACTGCGGCGGGCGGAAATCATGGTCGAAGAAGAAGGCCGCGGCGTCGCATACGAACAGGGCCGCTTGGCTGATGCGATTGGCCGCGCGCACGGTGAGGTCGAGGCATTGCGCGCATCGCTTCATGCAAAAGCTGATCCGGCAAAGGCCGCCATTTTCGCCGCGCACATGGAGCTGCTCGACGATCCGGACTTTCTCGAGATCGCTAACTCTGCGGTTGCAAAAGGTAAGAGTGCAGCGTTTGCCTGGAAGAAAGCTACTGATCTGCACGCGGAGCGTCTCGCCGCCTTGCGCAATGAACTTCTTGCGCAGCGCGCCAATGACGTGCGCGATGTCGGTCAGCGCGTTCTCCTTCATCTCACCGGGATTAAACCAATGCCGCCTGCATATCCGGAGCGCTCGGTCTTGATCGCGGAAGACCTGACCGCGTCCGACGCCGCCACGATGGAACCTGGAAGAGTGGTTGGTTTCGCTACCTTGCGCGGCGGAGCGACTTCGCACGTT
>JBLNFC010000572.1:0-5051 GCA_050263355.1 Acidobacteriota bacterium | reverse complement strand
TAGTTCCAGGCGGCATTGAAGCTGACGTTTTTTACAAATTCGTAGCTTAGGGAACCGACTGGTTGATGATAGGTGAACTGCAAAGGTCCAAAGGGCTGAAGCGGATTGAGGATAGTCTCGTCACCTTGGCTGCGGGTGAGACCGTAACCGACCACCGCCGTGAGACGTTTTATGGGTTTCAACCTCACCGTACCACTAACGTAATGCGTGTTGTTGTTGTAATTAGATCGAATCGAGTTCGGATTGGGATTGTCGCTGGCGTCGAAGGTCGGGCAACCATCCACAATGGTTCCAGCAGGCGTGAACGTTCCATTGAAGCAGATTAGCGCGGCCTGCAATGCGGCGGTGTAGTTGTAGGAAAGGTCGAGACCAAAGCGATCGCGAGGCAGCAGCGACAGGACAAATCCGGCGTTGCGGTAGTGTTGGTTGAATTGCGTGTCCGACTCGCCGTTGCGGCTTTCGTTGATATTGGCGCTCATCCCGATGGTGGCCCATTTATTGGGACGATAATTGAGCCGGCCACGGTAATTTTGCCGTTGGCGGGGGCTGATGCGGGTAATGACATTGTCGGCCGTGGTAGCTTCGGCTTCGACGTTGATGCGAAGTGAATCGGTGGGACGAACCCAGATACCGATCATAGGCGTGTGTTCATTGACGTCGATGTTATCCCCTTCGAATTCAGGGATTCCGGATTCCGGATCGACCTCGAGTTCGGGCTCAGCTTTGAAAACCCGACGATGGCGAAAGCGATAGCCTACGTGGACGCCAGCATACTTGGAAGGCGCGTACTCCACCTGAACCTGGTTCGAGAATGATTTCTGACCGAGGAAATTGGCGGTCAGGGCCGTATCCGCGGTCAGGGGATTGCGTGGACTGAGTAGAACATTGACGGCAGGCGGGGATCCTACCGGAATACCGGTGATCGAAGTACTTAGTGAGTTCCACTGGCCGGGTATCTGGAAATTGTCGTAACGGAAGCTGTCGCTCAAGTTGAGTTTGCTTGTAAGAGCGACGGTCACCCCGGCATACGAGTTGACGGCAACTCGCCTTACTGAAACTGGGCCACTGAAGCTGAATTGGACTTCCGAAGTCCGGGAGACCAATCCGTTGAAAAGTTCGAAGTATGGACTGTCGAGGTCGGCCGAGCTGTAGGAGACCTGCCCCATGAAGTTAACCCGTTTGAAATCCGAATGAAGGCTGAGCCGCTCCGTGGGCGTGGTGGTCCGCACTCGCTGATTGCGCAGGTAGTTGATATAGAGGTTGCAGGTTGGATTGGCTAAGCCGCCAGACAAGAGCGGTTTTCGGCAGGGTTGCCCGGCAGTGGTGTTAAAGGGCAGACCGAGACTTACCGGGGTTCCGTCGGCAAGCGGAAACTGGGCAAAGGGTGCGAGGTTGTAGTCGGTATCATTTTTATCGAACTGTACCGCCTGGTCGTAGCTGATGGTGGTTTGCGGCAGAACCTTGAAATCAAAACCGATGAAGAAATCGTTTGAGGTCACGTTCCAGAACTGGTTCAGCAAGGGGTCGGTGCCCTCGTGGAAACTGGAGAACGAAGGGCCTTCCGAGCGGTTACGAGAAAAGCCGAGACGGATACTGAACCTGGATTCCGGTAAGAGGGTGAGATTTGCGTCGTACATGCGGCGCGCGATCTGCATCTGGTGGGGTGAGAAAGGCACCGGAATACTGGGGGTTGAGATGGGAGGGTTCAAAGGGTTGGCCAGCAAATTGTAGTCGAAGAAGTTGCGGTCGCGGCGAAAGGATAAGCTGAAGTCGTACCAAAGGTTCTTGGATACCTGCAAACGCGCGGCGTTTTCTGGATCGCCGCCCCACCCGAAGGTGTTAGCCGAGAGGCGGTCAAAGGCCAGGCCGCTATGGTTCACCGAGTACATGTTGAGCGTCTGCTCGAGCAATCTTGGACCTTCATGCTGATTGATAAAGGTGTTGTAGACCTGGTTGCTGCCATTAACGTCAGTGAAGCGATAGCCGAACTCAATGCTTTGCTGCACCTGGTAGCCACCGATCTCTTTGCCCTCCTGCTCGGTCGACGCGGGCGCACTACCAGGAGTTTGTGACAAGACAACCGCGGGAAGTGAACACACGAAGATCAATAGAAAGATGGCGCTTTTACTCATAGGAACCTCTCGAAGCTGCGCTCGTGCCGATCATTTTTTCTTGCAGCACCTGCGATACTCCATGGCCGGTCATTACTCTGAAATCACGGCTTGAAATAGACCTCGCTGAAGTTAGAGCCGTGAATAAATGCGTGACACATGGTGCACGCCTGATATTTCTGCGCCTGGTTATGCGCGGGACCGATGGGCGGCTGAGATGGCACACTGCTCATAGCCAACGTGTGGCATTGCAGGCAGAGTTGGTTGACCTGGCTGACCTTGAGCAACCGAGGGTTGGTGGATCCGTGAGGAACGTGGCACGAGGAGCATCCCTCGGTCCTTACCGGGAGATGCTCGAAAACAAAGGGGCCCTTCTTTTCGCGATGGCACTTGTAGCAGACCTGGTCCTGCTCAGCGCTGGCGCGCAACTGCCGGGGCAACGTGCCGCCGTGCGGGTTATGACAGTCGGCACACTGAATGAGGCCTTGCTTTACGCGATGACGGTAGGGGCGATCGAATTCGGCGCGGACCTCGGTGTGACACCCATAACATAGCAGCGGTTGCTTCTCGACGAGCAAGGCACGCTCGGACTTTGGGTGATGGGGATCGTGGCAAGTGGTGCAGCCAACATTATTTTGGGCGTGGGCAGAGCGCGGGAAATTGGCGTGCTCATTGCTGTGGCTGTGACAAGTAAGGCAGCGCTTGGAAGCTTCTTCGGTGCTCAGATTTTTGAAGCTGATAATTTTGCTGACGTTACCACCGCCATCCACGTGGGCCTTGCCCGGACCATGACAAGCTTCGCAGCCCTGATGTTCGGGCGCGGCTTTCTTATCCTGAATGGTCGCGAAGTGAGCAGTGCGCTCGAAGTGCCTGGCCAAGTCTTCATGGCAAGTTTTGCAGACATCGGAGCCGACGTATTCCGAAGCCGACGACCCCGACGGGTTCGCCGATTGCGACGTGGCACTCGGCTGCGTTGCCTGGGCTGCACTTTGACTGTAACCGGCTACGGTTAACAGAAGCGTTAAAAAAACGAGGGCAGCCGCGCGAGGTCTGAAGCAACAACTGACGTTATTCAAACGCAAGAAAGCTGATTTACGGCTTCGAATCAAATCCAACATAGGAGTTCTCGTAGTCTGGAACGCTGAACGCGAATAAAGGTAAGGAGCGAAGCAGCAAGATAAACTGCTGAAACCAACGCAGTGGCAGAGACTTCTCACGCATCCGACCGTCTTAAGCGAGTGCCTTAGCGAATGCGCGAATTCTACTCTCTTTCCGTGCCGAAAGCGCAACTCACTTACAGAAAGGTGCTGAAGTTGTCACGAAACGTGAATGCGTTGGTGATTGGCATGCTGGGAGCCCTCTGGCCGCTCAACCTAGTTTTATGTGTCACGCACTGAATGGCGGTGTATAGATGAGGCGCAACTTGGTCCCGTGATAGCATCTCGGGCATGAAAATGAGAGTAGCTGCTCTTGTGTTGCTGACGCTGCTTTGCGGCGCAGTGTGCTTTGCCCAAAGTTCCGGACCCTCGAGTGTTTTTCCGATCCAGGAAGGTTTTGTCGATAGTCACGGCGCATTGATTTACTATGATGCGGTGCGGAGTTTTGTTTCACGGTGAATTGGGAATGCAGCGCGCGACTGCCGGCAATTCTGCAAGTAATGCATCAGCATAGGACCTCAGTATTCTGAATAGAAAGGTACTTGCTTATTTAGCATGCCGGCGCGGAGTACGAAGGCAGATTTCCAGCAGTTTTCACTTGTATTCGCCTTTTGTTCTCCTATAATGGAGTTCTGGGTGTCCCGCCTGGAGGTTCCTAATGTTGAAGGTGACTGTGGTTTCTTCCGGTGATGTGTTGATGCTGGAGTGTCGTGGCCGAATCGTGCGCGGGGACGAGACTGCGATCTTGTGCTCTGCCGCCGGGCAGAATGCGCGGAGTGTTGTGGTTGACTTGACAGATGTAGAGACGATCGATGCTGCCGGCGTGGGGGCGTTGGTGTCGCTGCAGGCTGCCGGGGTCTATCTGACGCTTGCCAATCCAAATGCGCAGGTGCGGGAGATTTTGAGAGTCACCAAGCTGGATTCGATTTTCGAAATCTGCGACGGCAACGGGCAGAGTTGTGAGAAGAACGCCACCCAATCGCTGAGCCATGCGGCTTGTGCTGCGACGGGCGTGTGACTGCCGTTGGTGGAACAGGCTTCAGCCGGGTGCCACCACATCAGGTCCGCTGAGAATCTAAGGAGCGGCGCCGCTGGCCTTCCAATTCCAGCCTTGATAGGTTTGCCTCAACTTGGACTTTAACAACTTCCCGGTAGAAGTGTGGGGCAACTCAGGAACGAACACAAACTCGTCCGGCAATTGCCATTTGGCAAAGGTGCGCGCTAGAAAAGACCGCAGCTCGTTTTCAGTGACTGCCTCTCCGTTCTTCAATACGACAATGGCTAGTGGGCGCTCCTGCCACTTGGGATGAGGCGCTGCGATGACTGCAGCTTCAGCCACGGAGGGATGAGCCACCAATGCGTTCTCGACGTCAACGGAACTGATCCACTCCCCACCGGACTTGATCAGATCCTTGGTTCGGTCTGTAATCTTGACGTAACCCTCGCTATCGATCGAGACCACGTCACCGGTGCGAAACCATCCATCGTCGGTCCAGCGCTGCGCCTCATCGCGCAGTTTGTAATAGGAGGCGGCAACGAAGGGGCCACGAATCTCCAATTCACCCGGCGTTTGCCCATCCCAAGGGACTTCCCCGGTATCTCCTATGGCTCGAAGTTCTATGAAAGGGGATGGCAAGCCCTGCTTGGCGCGAAACATATATTTCTCGTCCGCCGACCAGGCTGACATGTGGGGCTTGACCGTGGAAACGGTGGCGATTGGAGTAGTCTCGGTCATTCCCCAAGGTTGGATGACATGCACTCCGAGCCGGTCGAAACGGCGGAA
>JBLNFC010000571.1:0-6476 GCA_050263355.1 Acidobacteriota bacterium | reverse complement strand
TCCGACAAAAGTTAGGTATCGGTCGTGTAGCCGAGGCGGAAGAGGTCGCCGCCAAGGCTTCGCTTCCCGCCAACCTCGAGGCCTCTCGCTTTTATGCCCAGGGACTCGAGAAGCTGCGCGGTTACGATCCCGCAGCTGCCCGCGACTTGTTTCAGAAATCTATAGCCGCCGATCCCCAGCACGCGCTTTCTTACGCCAGCTTGGCGGCCGCTTGGAGCGCCCTGGGGTACGATTTGAAATCCGCCGAGGCAGCGCGCAAAGCCTTTGAGCTATCGACTCACTTGCCGCGTGAAGAACGTTCTCTCGTCGAAGGTCAGTATTACGAAGCCTCGCACCAGTGGGATAAGGCTGTAAGCACGTACCAGGCGCTTTATCGCAACTCTCCCGATAACCTTGACTACGGATTGAAACTGGCCAGCGCGCAGGTCAGTGCGGCACAAGGCGAGGCGGCGATGGCCACCATCGCTACTCTTCGCAAGCTGCCGCCCCCTCAAGGTGAGGATCTGCGCATCGATCTGCAGGAAATCTCAGCGACGCGATCGTTGTCAGACTTCAAGCGCCAGGCAGATCTCGCGGCGCGACTGGCGGAGCGAGCGCAAGCCGAAGGTGCTCGCTTGCTGGTTGCACGAGCCCGCCAGGCACAGTGTGGTGCCGTCCGCAATTTGGGTGATCCCAAAGCCGCCATTGCGTTCTGTCAGCAAGCGCGCGAAATTGCGGCGCGAGCCGGCGACCGCGCAGGCGAAGCCGGCGCCCTCAACAGCATCGCCAACGCGCTCTATGATCAGGGAGATCTTCCCGGCGCGAAAAAAATGTATGAGGAAGCTGCCCGCATCTACCGTGCGATGAGCAACAAGGGCGGACTGGCCGGGACCATCGATAACATCGCCAGCGTCATCGGCGACCAGGGATTCACCGCCGACGCTCGCAAACTTTCCGAAGAAGCTCTCGCGATCTACCGCGATACCGGCGACAAAACCGGCATGGGCGAGACTCTGAACAACATTGCCAGCGAGATGATCGTCGTCGGCGACCTCTCCGGTGCGCAGCGGGTCTTTGAGCAGGCCCTGGAAATCTGGCGCGAGATCAAGTCTCCCAGCGGCAGCGCCACGGCACTAAATAACATCGGCGATATGCGCATGGCGCTCGGCGATCTTCCCGGCGCGAGGCGGGCATACGAGGAATCGTATACAACCTTCCGTGACAATAGTGAGCGGAGCAAGTCGGCATACCCACTCGTCGGTCTTGCCATGGTACTGACCGCTCAGGGCGAGTTTGCGTCGGCGCGAAAACATTTTGAGGAAGGTATTACCCTGTGCAAAGAGTCGGGCGAGAAACACGAAATGGCAATGGCGTTCGCTGGACTGGGCGACCTGCTCTTTCAGCAAGCAGACCTCGACGGCGCACGCCAGAATTATCAAGCTGCATTGAGTACGCGGAACGAACTCGGCGAGAAGGAAGCTTCCGCCGAAAGCCTGCTACAACTCGCGACGCTGGCTCTCGAGCAAGGCCACCCTGCTGAAGCGGAAGGAAACGCGCGTAAGGCGCTCGAGGAATTCCAGGCTGAAAAGATGACCGCTCAGCAAGTCTGGGCTTACTCCGTGCTCGCGCGGTCCTATCTTGCGCAAGGCAAAATCAACGACGCGCAGAAAGCAATCACACTTGCCACCCCTATTCTGCAACGCACGCAGCAGCGTGAAGCGCATCTTGATTTTCAGATCGCGGCAGCCCAGGTCCAGGCATCTTCCGGGAAGTCCACGGACGTGGAGGCTGCTCTTCGCGCACTCGAGGCCGCGATCAAAGATGCGCAAAAGACCGGTCTGCTGCGCCTCGCCTACGAAGGCACGTTGGCCTGGAGCAATGTCCAGATCAAATCAGGCAATGCCGCCGAGGGCCGTGCCCGTCTCGCGAGTCTTCAAAAAGAAGCTGTCGTAAAGGCTTATCTCCTCGTCGCCCGCAAAGCGGCCAACGCGCTGTGATTTGCTAAACGGCACTCGTGCTCCCTATCCGACAGCCACAGAAGATGCCGCATCCGCGCGCGGCTTTGGCTTCGCGCCCCTGATCAGAAGCCACAACATGAACAACACCTCTCCAAACGAGAACGGTGTCATCCATCGGGAGACGATATGTTCGTATTGTGGCAACACTAAGGACGTAAAACTGTTTAGGGGATAGGTGCAACCATTAAGTATCAGCAGGAGCCCCAGTATGCGCGGAAGAAAGCCCGACCGGTACACCAGCAAGCCAAGGGGAAAAAGCCAAAGACCCCACAAGATTCCGGCGACATCAAATCCGTGGCCATGCAGTTTGAGGAACAGCATAGCCACAACATCGCGCTGAGACTTCTCAAATATGGAGAGGAATTCCGCTCCACGCACGAGAACGAGGGCAGCGATTGCGTTCAGCTCATTCAGAAACGCTATCGGAATTGCCACCAGGATCAACGTCACCATGAGCACGGCATGCCGCTGGTTGACTCCCTTGAGCAGATCGTACAAGGCCAGTGCTACGAAAATAAAGCCGGCCTGTCCGATGAGGTTGGCCGCGATGCCGAGGCGAAACAGCATCTCGGAGGCCGCGATGTTGTTGGCCGTGGCCGTTGGATTTGCGTGCACAATAAGCTTGCTGGGAACATAAATGAGGCCGAACACGCCCGATACCGACATGAGCACATACAGCAAGCCCGCGAATCTGCCTGGGTCGTTTGTAAAGCTCATGTTGCCTCGCTTCTCGAAACCGACGTTTTTTAGCGAACTTTGCTGACGCGACGATCGACCCAGGACCAATGGCCCGCGACTAGGGCAGTTTTCATGCGGCCCTCGCCGATCGTGATGTTTGATAAAGTTGCCACGCCAGCGCTCCCAGTCCCACACAAGCCACCACGGTGCTCACCACTACACCAACAAACGGAATCAATCCCACCACAGTGAGGATCACGAGGCCCAGCAGTAGTCCCAGGAGCCAATCCTGTTTGGTCGCCCCCGCGGGTTTAAGGATTCTCCGACCCAGGTACGCTCCGACCCAGATCTTTGCCATGTAGATCGCGGCCACATACGCAGCGAACAACATGAACCCGAGGGGGAGTCCAACTATCGTAATCAACACTAAGATGATTGCCACCGGCACGCCCGCTAGTACCGCGGATCCTAACCCGAAGCTGCGCCAGCCTGAGTTTACCGCCCGCGTGCATCCCTCAAAGAATCCCGGAAAAAGCAGCAGTCCGACCCACGCCACCAGCATGGCGGCGGCGATCCAGACAGCTTGGAAAAAGTAGAATCCCGGTCGAGTGAATTTGCTGTGCCTGACGCGCACCTCTATGTCTCGCTTGCCCGTGATCGTAGCGCCATCGGCGATGTGCACGTCTTCCCGATGATGCACTCGAGCCACCAAGTCACCGGCCACCCGCGCCGTGTTAGCCATTCTGAGGGCGCCTCCGGCCATAATTAGCTCGCGGCCAATGCTCCCGCTCACATCGGCATTGCCGGCGAACATGGTCACGCTGTGTTTCACCTCACCTTCGAGGTTCACATCTCCGGCTCCCACGACCAAGCCATCCCCCACGCGGGCTCGATTACCCAGTCTCAAGGATTGCGTCCAGGTGTAAACGCTGCGGCCCAGTTGCCCATCCAAATCGAACGATTGCGAACAGTTGTAGATGTGGCCTTCCACGGTTCCGCTCACCACGGTTTGCTTGGCAAAACTCACGAGGTCCCCTTTGACCGTGCCACGCACTTCCAAAATGCGGGCAAACGCAAGCAAGTCCCCATCCACCACGCCTTCCACGCGCACGGTATTGGCGTGAACCAGGAGTGTGTCGTCTATGGTCTCGTTCGCTGCCACGGTCACAAACTCTCCATGACGTCGTTCCATGCCGAAGCTCGGTAAAGACAACGCCAGCAGCACCATCAGCACACCCAAGCCAGGTCTGGATAGCCGTCCGCGCCGCCCGAGCAGCAGCACGCTGCCGCCCACCATCACCAGCAACAACAGACCTCCGACGGCCGCAGCATATTCAGTCAGCATGGCAGTACCTCCTTGGGAAAAGTAGTAAGACAGATCAAACATCAGGTTGGTAAGTCCGCGGGTGCTGAGCGGATTGAACCACTGCACCGCTTCCGGAATGTTCAAATTTCCAACCCAGACAGAAACTATGGAGCCCATCGCTATCACCACGGCCATCACCGCCAGGTCACCCCATACCCACGAGGAGCGCCAGGCTTGAGGCCGCACAGGATCGCCAACTTCTTCCGGCAATTCCTGCAGAATCTCACTCAACATGCGGTTCTCCGCGCGCAGTGCATCCACCAGTTTCCGGCAGCGCTGGCATGTGGACAGGTGATCACGCAAGCGCCGCGACTCATCTATGGCCAGTTCACCGTCGACGAAAATCGCGCATGTCTGTTCCGAGTAACATTCCATGACTACATGCTCCCGTAAGCCAATTTCCGGCGCAGCTCCTGCTTGGCGCGAAATAGGAGCGCTGCCACGTAGTTCGTCTCCACGTCGAGTTGCTGCGCGATCTCGCCGTAGCTCAGTTCGCTGTAATAGCGCAGCATCAGTGGCACGCGATACTTCACCGGCAGGCGCGCGATGGCATCCCGCACCTGCGCCCTCGCTTCCTTGCTCATGACCGCCCCTAGCGGTGATGGCTCCGCGCTGGGTGCCTCCACGACTGCCGTTTCGTCTTCCCCTTCCACTATTACCCGTTGTCCACGGCGCTGCCGCCGCAACATGTCAATGCACTGGTTTCCCGTCACCCGCAGCAACCACCTGGGGAAGGGGATCGAACCGTCGTAGCTCGCGATCGAGCGCTGCAGCTTGAGGAACACTTCGCTCGTGGCATCTTCTGCGCTCTCCTGTGAGTCAAGCATGTAGCGGCACAAGCCGAGTACGCGCCGGAAATACCGGCGATAGATCTCCGCCAGGGCCTCGGCGTCGTGGGCCCGTGCGCGCTCGATTACGCTCTCCAGATCCAGCCCCTCCATCTGCTCGCCCCCACGAGGCTGTGGCCCTTTCGCCCAATTGCGTTCGGCGTTCATAAGAGCAGTACGCTGCAGCTCACCAAAAATTACAAGAATTTATAAGGACTAAAAAAAATCCAGGCGGAACACCGGGTTTGGCTGCTCCCGTAGAATCCATTGAGGAGATCCCCCATGTCAGCCCGTATCCTGTTCGGCTTCCTGGTCTCGCTTCTGCTGCTCACGCCATCGTTAGCTCAATCCGCCGCAAAAAGCTCTCATGTGCCGGCCACTGCCGCAGCCTTCGACAATGCCGACGACCTTTCCGCTATGAAAGCCGACCTGGCCAGAATGCGCGTGCTCGTCACCCAAATGCAAAACAATCTCGGGCTTACGACCAACAGTACAACTCCGCTTTACCATCAATTCGACCTGGAAATTCAGATGTGGCAACTGCTCATCACTCAGATGGAGCGACGAATAGACCGCATGGAACGCTCAAAAGAGCCGCCCCACCGAGAATAGGCCGTATTGTTTCTCGAGCGCGTACGGCAGGCGCCCTCACCGGCCCGGCCGAGCGCAACTCGGCAATGTGGAAGAGCGGCCCTTCAGGGCCGCGTAAGCGCACACAGACAAAAAGGGACTTTAGCCCCTGAGGCCTTGTATTCAACTCCGCAAAAAAGAAAAGGCACAGAGCCGCAGGGAATCTCCCGTGTCTCCGTGCCTCGCTGAAGAAACCGCTTTACATCACATCATTTCTCTTTCGCAAATACGCCGGCACATCCAAATCATCCGCCGGATACGCTGGCGGAATCATAACCGGCTGCGCAGGCTCTGGAGCCACCACCTGCGTGGCTGTCTCAGGCCGCGGCGGCTCCGCTTCCCGCATGATCATTGGATCGGGCTCGATGACCTCCGGCTCGTCAAACTCGATCGTGTCGCGCGAGCGCACAATGGGCGACCGCGCATGCTCGTGCCGCCGCCGAATAATGTCCGCGTCTTTGAAACCCGTCGCAATCACCGTGATCTTCACCGAGTCCTTCATCTTCTCGTCCAGCACCGCGCCGAAGATGATGTTGGCGTCTTCGTGAGCCGCGCTCTGGATGATGCTCGACGCTTCGTTCACCTCTGTCAGCTTGAGCGAAGTCGAACCCGTAATGTTGATCAGGATGCCGCGCGCGCCATCAATCGCTCCCGCCTCGAGCAGCGGTGATGCAATCGCGCGTTGCGCCGCTTCAATTGCCCTTCGCGATCCGCTCGCTGACGCCGTGCCCATGACCGCGTAACCCATGCCCTGCATGATCGCTTTCACGTCCGCGAAGTCGCGATTGATAATGCCGGGAATGGTAATGATGTCCGATATGCCCTGAACGCCTTGCCGCAGAATATCGTCGGCCACGCGGAACGACTCGAAGAAACCCGCATCCTGCGCCACCGCCAGCAACTTCTCGTTGGGAATCACGATGGTCGTGTCCACCGAATCGATAAGATCCGAGAGCCCGCGCTCCGCCTGCGCCATGC
>JBLNFC010000570.1:0-6231 GCA_050263355.1 Acidobacteriota bacterium | reverse complement strand
GCGCAACAGTATTCAAAATCAAAAGCGAGTTCGTATGCAGCTGTTGATTTCTCCGGACGCAATTAGGGGAGCCCAACAAATGGGAATCGTGTTTCCTAGTACAGCGGGGTCGTCCGGCTCTGCCGAGCTTTCGGAGCCTGTAGAAATTATGTTTCAAGGCGAAAGTTCCTACGGCCTACGGTTGAATAATACGCAGATGGTCCGTCTCGCCAAGGAGAAGGTGTGAGGAATGATTGCCGAAACTGCCCCCCTACCATTACACGCGAACAGTGAGCCCTTGATGGAGCCGGGTGCCTCAGGTTTGCGCCGATCGTTTGGGGTGCTGACCTGGGTTGACTATGCACTTGACCTTAGTCGCGTATAAGCTTTCTATACCGCGTGGGTTGCAACGCGCTTGCAGGAATGCCGCCAATCTCATTTAGTGACTTTCAGTTATCACCGGCAAGCCAATTTTGATTCTCCTGAAGTTTACGACCTATTCCTTCGCGGTCTGGAGCAGTTGCGACAGCGTTTCGCGATGTGCATCTACGGTTACGTCGTCATGACGTGAAACATGAGCCCAATTACGTCGTCTCCGATGTCTTCGCCTTCGGTGAACCCTTGAGCTTATCCCAAAGGCTTACGTTTGTCGAACCAGTACAGTAGACCGAACAGCAATCCTGAACCGAACAGAAGCGTGAAACCTCCCACGCCAACCTTCGCCATGTTGACCACTGGAGCGTTGACTCCCTCAAACAGAAAGTAGAGGCCAAAGCAGGCGACTACAAGAGGTAGTGCGAACACCGCGGTTGCAAGCCCATAACTGTGGATGCCTTCCATCAGCTCCCTGAGGTAGCGGAAGACGGTAGCCAGGCCTGCATCGTTTTGGGAGAGGCGGTCCTGCGACCCTCCGGCTGTAATTTCCTGTGGCATATCAATCTCCTTTCGACCGAGTGCGCGAATACTGCTCAACAGCGGCTGTGTTGTGATCGTTTCAGAATCCCGGGGCTAAATAAGCCAAAGTCCCGCAGGTTCGCGGGACTTCTGCCGTCATCACTTCGACCCGAAACCGGGGGAATGCGCGAATTATTTCTGCGCCATAATTACTACGGGACTCGCGGTCACATTGCTGACCAGTTCCTTCTCCAGCTTTGTCTTGGGCAGCTCGCGCCCGCTGCTTTCTCCCTCAACCCAAATCTGGTACAGGAAGTAGCTGCCGCCATACTGGTGAAAAATCAACTTGGTGCTGGCAGAAGGACTGCTCGATTGGGCTCGGCGGGAATTCACTAATGCGCTCTCCGAATTGCGGCCAACAATGGCCAGGGCGCCCTGGGAATCGATTGCACTCACGCCATATTCGCCCGCCGAAAAGTGTGTGCTTCCCGCATCGAAATCGAAAGGAATATTGGCTTTTACAGGGCAGCCGTTCGATTGGGCGCTAAGCGATGCTGCTATCACGAGAACGAACGCGGCAAGCAGAGAGAACAAAAACAGCTTTTTCATAACTCCTCCTCATTGCTTCAAACGTTGCATCGAGGACGTACTCCCTGTTGCAGGTGTTCGACGTCTCGAAACAGTTGGCGTTGGCTTCTTGCCTTCCCCACATTCATCTTGATTGCACTCGCAACACCAAACTATCCGCAATTCTGTTTTCAGATCTAAGGCACTGATTCTGCTCGTCGCGGGACTGGACCAATATGCAGGCAGCTTGCCTGCGGAACTCTCGGATTGACTACGTAGCCTATCCGATGCGTTAGAGCTTCACGATAAAGATAGAGCTGTCGAGACGGGACGTACCCCAATTATTTCCTCCTGACCTGGCAATCACTATGGGTTGATTCGAGAATGCGAGACTTATAGGGTAGGGCTGATTGTTCAGACCCTCGAAAACAAAAGCCTCACCCTTTCGAGTGAGGCTTTGAGTTTTGCGCCGAAGGCGCGTCTGCTTGGACGGCGACTCCTTAGTACATGTCGGGCGGGTGGGCCACATCTGTCCTGAGATAAAAAACGAGTTTGTTGTGGAACCGTCGCACAAAACAAACTGGAGGGTGCGCCACTCTTCTTGCGGTTTCGAGAATTGGGCTCCCGCTGGATTGCTCGGCCCCTGTGGTTTCATCACGGTTGGAGGGTGTCCAACGTCACCGCCTCTGAGCCTTGGCGGCGCTATGCTGTGGCCGTGCGGCACAATTTGCATCGCTACTACGGCGCTGGAGACCTTCACTTCATCACTTGCAGTTGTTATCGTCGACAGCCCTTGCTTGGCACTCCGCGCCGTCGGCACCTGTTTCTGAGAGTGCTGGAGCAAGTCCGCAAGCGCTATGCGTTCGTCGTTGTCGGCTACGTCGTCATGCCCGAACACGTTCATCTGCTGATCAGCGAACCGCAGGAGAAGGATCCTTCCGTCGTGATGCAGGCTCTGAAACTTGGTTTTGCGCGGCGCGTACTGGCCGAGAGGCGCCGGCACCGCCATCGATCGCAAGCCAATCTCTTCGAGCACGCGGCGCAACACGTGTGGCAGAAGCGCTTCTACGATTTCAACGTCTGGACGGCGCGCAAGCGTGTGGAGAAACTGCGCTACATGCACCGCAATCCAGTGCAGCGGGGTCTGGTGGCGTCGCCGGAACTGTGGCGCTGGAGCAGTTTCCGCGCTTACTTGTTTGGCGAAGCCGGGCCGGTAGCGGTAAACAAATGGGACGTCCTCAAAATGAAGATACGAGCGCCCGCGGCCTGAGACCGAAGTCTATAGTGGCGGGCGGTGCAGATAGGCCACTTCTCGAAACCCGCGAGAAGTGGCGCACCCCCAGTTTCTTCTGCTCAACAAAACCAAGACGCGACACAAGTCATACTGCCCCCGGACAAGGGCCCACCCCGCCGAAGCCGAGCCGGTGGAAGTAAGCAAATGGGACGTCCTCAAAATGAAGATACGAGCGCCCGCAGCCTGAGAGCGAAGTCTATAGTGGCGGGCGGTGCGGACACAGTGGCGGGCGGTGCGGACACAGTGGCGGGCGGGGCGGACACAGTGGCGGGCGGTGCGGACACAGTGGCGGGCGGTGCGGACACAGTGGCGGGCGGTGCGGACACAGTGGCGGGCGGTGCGGACACAGTGGCGGGCGGTGCGGACACAGTGGCGGGCGGTGGGTGCGGACAGGCCACTTCTCGAAAACCGCGAGAAGTGGCGCACCCCCAGTTACGGCGGTCATGCCACACATCGTAAGCGGCAGGCTCAAGCTGGGTGTCGGTAATATCGGCGGGGAGCCAGCTTATCCAGCCATAGATGAAGCAGAAAAAACCCCGCTCTTTCGAACGGGGTTCGTTTTGCGCCGAAGGCGCGTCTGCTTGGACGGCGAGTCCTTAGTACATGTCGCCCATGCCGCCGCCGTGGCCGCCGGGCATCGGTGCGCTCTTCTTCTCTTCCGGAATCTCGGCCACCAGGGCTTCGGTGGTCAGCATCAGGGAAGCGATAGAACCGGCGTTGGTCAGCGCGGTGCGCACAACCTTGGTCGGATCGAGCACGCCTGCTTTTACCAGGTCCTCGTAGTCGCCAGTAAGAGCATTGAACCCGTAGTTGTTGTCCTTCGAGTCGTTGACCTTGCCCAGAACAATAGCGCCTTCTTCGCCGGCATTTTCGGCGATCTGGCGCAACGGCTCCTGCAGGGCTCGCCGGACAATGTTGGCGCCGATCTGCTCGTCGCCTTCCAGCTTCAGCTTGTCGAGCGCGGGAACGCAACGCGCGAGCGCTACGCCGCCGCCGGGGACGATGCCTTCCTCGACCGCTGCACGGGTCGCGTGCATCGCGTCTTCGACACGAGCTTTCTTTTCTTTCATCTCGGTCTCAGTCGCAGCGCCCACTTTGATCACGGCGACGCCACCAACCAGCTTCGCCAACCGCTCTTGCAGCTTCTCGCGGTCGTAGTCGCTGGTGGTCTTCTCAACCTGGCTGCGGATTTCTTTCACCCGGCCTTCGATCTCACCGTGCTTGCCCTTACCTTCGACAATGGTCGTGTTGTCCTTGTCGACGGTGAGCTTCTTGGCCTGACCGAGGTCCGCCATCTGCACGTTCTCCAGCTTGATGCCGAGATCTTCGGTGATGGCTTTTCCACCGGTGAGGATCGCGATGTCCTGCAGCATCGCCTTCCGGCGATCGCCGAACCCGGGAGCCTTCACGGCGCAGACCTGCAGCGTGCCGCGCAGCTTGTTCACTACCAGGGTTGCGAGCGCTTCGCCCTCAACGTCCTCAGCAATGATCAAGAGCGGCTTGCTGCTCTTTGCAATCTGCTCGAGCAACGGGAGCAGGTCCTTCATCGAGCTGATCTTCTTTTCGTGGATCAGGATGTAGGGATTGTCCAGCACAGCTTCCATCCGCTCCGGATCGGTGACGAAGTAAGGAGACAGGTAGCCGCGATCGAACTGCATTCCTTCCACAACTTCCAACTGGGTTTCCAGAGTCTTGGACTCTTCAACCGTGATAACTCCGTCCTTGCCAACTTTCTTCATTGCCTCGGCAATGATGCGACCGATGGTCTCATCGTTATTCGCCGAGATCGTCCCGACCTGCGCAATCATTTCGCCGGAGACGGGCTTGGAAAGTTTGTCGAGTTCGCCCTTTTCGCGGTTGCCTTCCTTGTCGAACTTGCCGCAGACCAGGGTGACAGCCTGCTCGATGCCGCGCTTCATCGCCATGGGATTGGCACCGGCAGCAACGGTCTTCACGCCTTCGCGATAAATGGCCTGGGCCAGAACGGTCGCGGTGGTGGTGCCATCGCCAGCCACATCGCTGGTCTTGCTGGCAACTTCACGAACCATCTGGGCGCCCATGTTCTCGAGGCCGTCCTTCAGTTCGATTTCTTTTGCGACGGTGACGCCGTCCTTGGTAATCGTGGGTGATCCGAATTTCTTCTCGATAACAACATTGCGGCCCTTGGGGCCGAGGGTGACTTTCACTGCGTCCGCCAACAGGTTGACGCCGCGAAGAATCGCCTGGCGGGATTCCTCGCCATGAACAATCTGCTTAGCCATAGTTGAATTCTCCTTATAAATTTATGCAGGGCTGGCCTGCGGAAATTGGAAGCTCGCGTGGCGCTCAGGATGACAACTCTGAACTATCTCCGCGATCCGGCGGTTTCCTTTTTGGCGGCGCCGGTCACGATGCCGAGCACTTCTTCCTCGCGCATGATGACGAAATCTTCGCCGTCCAGCTTGATCTCGGTGCCGGCATACTTGCCGAACAGGATGCGGTCGCCTTCTTTCACATCGAGGGGGTGGACCTTGCCCTCCTCATTAACTTTGCCCTTGCCAACGGAGATGACTTCGCCTTCCTGGGGCTTGTCCTTCGCGGTGTCAGGGATGATGATGCCACCGCGGGTGGTTTCAGCTTCTTCCACGCGACGGATCAAAACGCGGTCGTGGAGCGGGGTGAATTTAGCCATAAGGGTGCAGACTCCTTTCGATTAACTTTAATGTTTATAGCAGGTTAACGATGTTGTTACCCGAAGAGCTGGAACCTTGTTAGCACTCAGTTCCAACGAGTGCTAATTGTAGCGGGTTGAGTGTGCGATTGTCAAGAAGGAGAATAGGCTCTGAGCGCTGGGCGCTAGGCAGTGGGCACTCGGCTTTCGGCTGCAGCTTCGTACACACGCCGGTCGCGGCGGGTCTACTGATGGCCGCTGGAGAGCCCGGCCGCGGCTTTTACTTGACCTTTTCTTCCTGACGGGCGAAGAGTGCGAAGGAATTCGACCTGGAGTTTGCGGCCGGGAACGAGGAGGAGTGAAGCCCGGGGCACGTGTTCCCTTACCTGCGGCGGCGCAAAATCGATGTTCGGAGCCTAGCCTCAAGAGAGCGTGGCTGGCGACGCCTTGGCAGCCAACGCTCGAAGCGTCTCTCCATCGTCAGCGAGAGTTTCGCGTCTTCTGCCGGCTATGCTGCTTTTGTTTTGGATTCGACGGGCATGCCTGCATTGCGCCAGGCGTCAAATCCGCCTTGCAAGGCCCAGACATTCTGGTATCCGCGCTCGCGAAGTTTTTGCGCCAAACTGGCGCTTGAGCCTTCGTTGGGTCAAGTGCAATAGGTAACGACTGGCTTGTTCCTGGGAATTTCGGAGAGGTGTTGCTCGAGGGCATCGTTGGGGATGCGGACCGCCTCTGGCAACTTCTTGCTCGAACTCTCCCACGCTTGTGGATTACGTGTGTCGATGAAGAGGACATCTTCCCCGGAGTCCATTCGCCTTCGTAGTTCGTCCACGTTGATTCTGAGGTC
>JBLNFC010000569.1:0-4559 GCA_050263355.1 Acidobacteriota bacterium | reverse complement strand
GAAATCTTGTCTTCTACCGACTGCCCCCTCGCACCTAGTCGCTTGCCAACAACTACCGTTACTCCGCAATGACCGTCGATAGGTTTCGCACAGTCAGAACTGTCAACGGTCTGGAACTCTGACTTGCAAGTCTTGTTATCGGCATAGTGGTTGGCCAGAACCGCCCGGTTCTTATCGGGATTCAGGATGTATTGTTCGCGGTCTTTGCAGGCCTCCGTGCTCAAGTACGCAGTAACCAATTTCTCCACTCGTACTGCTAGGGTCACTGGATCTGTTCCTGACGCAGATGAGAGTGCCGGAGTGGATGGCAATGCTGAGGCGGTCGGGGCCGGATCACTACCTTGCTCTTTCGATCTGCACCCGGCTCCAAGCAATAGGACGGCAGTGACTCCGATAGCCCTGCTACCAAACGATATTCTCATTGGGCCAAAGTAGGACGGTGGCGGGCCAAATGTAAACGGTCACGTGTAGTGAGCCAGGCTGAAGCTTCTTTGCGAAGGCCCACTCATGAGGAACGGCCTATTCGGGCTGCTCCGATTGCACGTCCGGAAACCGCCCAAACCTTCTGGAGCGGTACAGCGCCATGCTAGGGAAGAACATGCCCAACTTGTACTTCACCCGACCAGCGTCGTGGAGTAACGCGAGTGCCTCATGCATGCTCCGCGCCCACACATTCTCAACAGGCGTTCTCTGTTGCGCGCACGCTTCAATGCCAGCCGCATGATCAATGCGGAGCCACGCGTGGCGCTGAGCACGGATCCAGCAGAAAACAAGGCGCTGGAAACACGAGTCGTGCAGCAGCCGGGACACGAAGCTCGCTTCTCATGTACTATGGTATGGACTATGAAACGCTTGCCGCGAGATCCAATGCGTCATGACTCACTCGATCTGCTTGCGAGGCACCTTCTGAGTAGTCAATCATCTCTTACGAGTCCGGACGTCATTAGCGGATTTGTCTCAGCGATGAGGCAATCAGTGGAGTCGGCAATGTCCAACCCACAGTATCTCCATGGCAAGAGAACGGAAGCCCTCTTCGAGATGGTGGTCGCCAGCCTCGGCTCGGTGCAGCTCATAAAGCAGGAAGATACCGGCGACGTGTTCTACGTTGCGGATGGTGACATTGAAGTTCCGGACTTTCGGGTCGTGCTCTCAGACGGCCAGCAATGCTTGATCGAGGTGAAGAACTACTATCAGAAGAACGGTTTTGCGGAGTACCGACTGAAGAAGCCCTATGTCGATGATCTCGTCGCGTATGCTCGAATCATGGGTTGTCGGCTTCTGTTTGCCGTCTACTGGACACGCTGGAATACGTGGACTCTCACTGACGCGCGCCGTCTAGAGCGAACCGGCGAGAAGTACACCCTTAATCTGGCTGATGCGCACGTATATAACCTGATGACTCTGTTGGGCGACAAGATGATTGGCACACGTAAACCAATCAGGTTGCGGTTCGCAGTAGACCTTGTGCGACGATCGAAAGAAGGTGCAAGCGAGAGGCAGACACTGCGAATTAGGTCATCGCAAGTATTCTCGGAAGAGCGGGTCCTAACGGCGATGGACGAGCGACGATTTGCGATGTTCCTTGCGTTTCATGGCGAATGGGAAGAGACCAGGCGAGAAGAATTTGACGAGAGTGGAGCCGTTACTGCGGTGAACTTTGAGTATCTGCCAAGAGATGAACGGGACACAGAGGAGAAACAGGGATTCAGCCAGATCGGTACGCTTAGTGGAATGTTGTCAAGGGAGTACGCCCTCAAGACGATTCGCGATGGTCGCGTCGCCAACGTTAAGGGTCGCTTTCAGCCCGGACGCGCGGGCACGCTAGTCCCAGAGCACCGAGCAGACTCAAGACTACCGCTTTGGGTCCTAGTCCAGGAAGCGAGTGAGTGTGCGTAGTTGTCTGCGCTACGCCTGGTGCTTCAGCTGCGGCCGCATCAGTCATGCAGTAAGGAGTCATGTTGCGGCCTCGCTGGCACGGAACCAACAAGCGTCTCGGACGGAACGCCTCCACTTCCGCGTGAGGCGTGCCTCTGATCCATTCTGCTATGTCCCACCCTCGGCAAAGGACGCGGACGCGAGTCACTGCGGGTGCATATGGTCGAAAAGTACGAGGTACCCAAACTACGCTATTGATTTGATTGCTTGGTTGTTCTAGCTAGTTGCGAGTGCAATTGGAACTCGCATGCGTCACGGAGTTTCAGCGATCGATCCGCGCGTTCTGGCCGAAAGGGCCAAGTATACCGCTGATGCTCTATCACTACACCAATGCAGATGCGGCACATGGGATCTTGTCGAACAATAGTGTCTGGTTCACCAGTGCCAAAGACATGGTCGATGCAGGAGAAGTCCAAGTCGGTGAATCGGCCATTCTGCGTACCACTGCGTCGCTTGCAGGCAAGTCCGCCAATCCGAATCGTGTAGAATTTCTGGCCGAACTCCAGGAAGAAATCAAGCACCAAGGTCCAACGAGGCAACCTGGCCTATACTTGTGGTCGCTCACTCCAGAGAACGATACTCCGCAGCATTGGCAGTCGTACGGGGATCAAGGTCGCGGAGTATCGTTGGGTCTTGCGTTCGAAGGTATGCGAAATGGCAAGGGTCTCGCAACTGGTCGCTCTGGCGAACTTCACGAGATCGAGTTTCGCTTGGTCAAGTGTTTGTACTCCGAGGTTGATGTCGAGCGGGTGGCTGGCAACATGCTGGAGCGTGTGTCCCAAGCATACGAAACTTTTGTTGAAATGTATCCTCGGTCCAAACCAGATGCCATCAAGATAGCCGGCACCTATTGCATGAACTACTTGAGTGAGGTGGCCGCATCCTTGAAGGCTGAGGCGTTTAGCTGGGAGCAAGAGTGGAGAGTCTACACGCTGATAGAGAATGGCGAAGTTGCGCCCGAGATTCGAATGAGCGCGCGCGGAAGCATTGCGTATCTTCCGGTGAACGGCCTTGCCGTCGAATTCCTAAAGGACGTGCAAATCGGGCCCTCCGCCAAGGATTCACAGCTCCGGCAATCGCTTCATCAAGTACTCGCCACCCGCCGTCCGAAATGTCTGGCGCGGTTACTATAAGGCACGAGCCGGCATGAGTTGTTGGCCCGCTTAACGGGTGTTGCTTCACTCGCGGCTGCAGCAGTACCACCGAATGCCATCAGCGCGGAAGACAGTCGCCAGCCGTACGATTGTGGCAAGCGCAGCGAGCCACGGACGGCGACAGGCACGACCTCTCAGCAACGATGGCCGCCGAGCGCATGCAAGAGTTGGACGGCGCCTTTCGTGTTCAGTTTCGTCATCAACTCGCTCGGTTTCACGCTTGGTGCTAAGTAGGCAGTTGCTACTGTGACTTTCGCGAAACGCCACCACCTGGTTCCCGAGTTCTTTCTGGAGCGATTCGCTAAAGACAACAAGGTCCTCGTCGTATCCCGCAACAACCTGAAAGATCGGTTCCTTTCCAGTGTCGACAACGCACTGGTTCAACGCCACTTCTATAGTCTAGACTTTGAGGAGGGTAAGGATCTGACTGTAGAGCGGATGTTCGACACGGAAGTCGAGTCTCCCGCGAGTCGGGCAATTCGCCGAGTTGTAGACCAGCGCCGATCCACGACGCTCCCGGCGCTTAGGCGGGCAATTAGCACATTTCTTGCATTTCAATTCGTGCGCGGCACTGCGACGCGAGAAGCGAGTATCTTGTGGTATCAGGAACTCGCGCGACATACAGGGAAGATTGCTACTCCCGAAATTGTGAAAGCGGAACTTGAGCGCCAAGGCGAAGTCATGTCGCTCGGCGAAGCGCAGGAGCTCGTTGACTTCGCGAGGGAGGGAGATTACCGGATCGACATCAGCCCGAAGGCTAATGTGCACCTTCGTGGCGCTTTGCCAAACGCGCTTGAGGTCATTCCATTCTTCGAAAGAAGAACTTGGATGGTCCTCGACTTCGACCAACCTCGACTGATTTCCAGCGACGAGCCGATAGTCCTAATCGGAGACTCCAGGGCTGTCGGTGAGCCGACTGGTGTCGGAACGGCCGGAGAAATCGTAGTTGTGACCGATCCATCTCATGCTCTAGTACTTGTGCGTCCGGACAAGAACGCGCGGGAGTGCCGTTCGCCCGGAACTGCGGCGATGGCGGACCTGATCAATAAGCATGTAGCGTTCAACGCGCATCGCTACGTTGTATGTCATCCGGATTGCGTACCACTGCAGGGGTTCACTCTTCCGAAAAAGGCCGATCCTGTGATGGTTCTTGGAGATCAGGTTGTAACGCAATTGCGCACTTCAGTACGAGCAAGACGCGAGTGGCTGAAGAAGCACAAGGCGCCGTCGATACGTTAGATTTGTTTCCAGGCTCCAGTTGCGTCGCAAGCGGAACGCTGGGCGTGCTGATTTCGCGGACTGGAGGCAGGTGTCGAAGTGAGCGCGTCCGTCCAACTTGTACTTCACGCGACCAGCGTCGTGGAATAACTGTCGGCACACGTGCGAATCCCAGCGAGGAAGCTGATCCGCATCAGACTGTTCAAGGGTTAACCAGCAGCGACAGGTGTTGGACATTATCCTTTGACCTCG
>JBLNFC010000568.1:0-5630 GCA_050263355.1 Acidobacteriota bacterium | reverse complement strand
AAGCCGGGCGCACGGAAGCGGCGGCACATGCGGCTGCTTCCCACACCGGAGCCTTGACCGGAAGCGATGAGGTTTTAGAAGCAGCGTTCCGACGGTGTGGCGTTCTTCGTGTAAACGCTATTGCTGATCTGTTCTATATGGCCGAGGTTTTATCCAAGCAACCGCGACCGAAAGGTCCATGCCTGGCCATTGTTACCAACGCCGGTGGACCGGGAGTACTCGCTGCCGACGCACTCATCGCGAATGGCGGGGAGTTGGCGCAGCTGTCTGAAAAATCGATGGTGCAGCTGAACAAATTGCTGCCGCCACACTGGAGCCACAACAATCCCATCGACATCCTGGGCGACGCCCTGCCGGAACGTTATGCCAAGACCCTGGAAATTGCCGCGAGTGATCCAAATATTGATGGCCTCCTCGCGATTACGTGTCCGCAAGGCATGGCGGAGCCGACGCAAACTGCCGAGCGATTGCAACCTTACGCCAACTCTACCGGAAAGCCAGTTCTAGCCTGCTGGATGGGAGGAAGCGAAGTTTCCGCTGGGATCGATATTCTCAATCACGCAGGCATCCCCACTTTTTCCTTTCCTGATACCGCGGCCCGCATTTTCGATTACATGTGGCGCTACAGCTACAACCTCCGTGGCCTGTACGAAACTCCAGCACTGCCATCGCAAGACGCACATGTCGACCGTGATGCCGCTGAAGCGATCATTGCAAGGGTGCGAGGGGCGGGCCGCACGATCCTGACTGAAATCGAGTCGAAAGAGATTCTTTCAGCCTATGGCATACCGACAACACGCACGCGTGCTGCCTGTAACGAAGACGAAGCCGTGCAGCTTGCGGAGGAAATCGGCTTCCCGGTGGTCCTGAAAATCTTCTCCGAAACTATTACTCACAAGACGGACGTGGGCGGCGTAAGACTGAATCTTCAGCACGCTGGAGCGGTGCGCGAGGCGTACCGAGCGATCGCCGCGTCAGTAGGCGAGAAAGCGCGACCGGAGGATTTTCTCGGAGTGACGGTTCAACCCATGGTCGATGTGGATGGCTACGAATTGATTCTGGGCAGCAGCGTGGACGCACAGTTCGGACCAGTGCTTCTGTTCGGGACCGGCGGTCAACTGGTGGAGGTATTCCAGGACAAATCACTGGGACTGCCACCGTTGAATACGACTTTGGCTTACCGGATGATGGAACAGACGAAGATCTTTACAGTCTTGAAGGGCGTCAGAGGCCGCAAGCCGATCGACACGGCTGCTCTGGCGGAATTGTTAGTTCGCTTCAGCCAGTTGGTGGCTGAGCAACGCTGGATCAAGGAAGTCGACATCAATCCATTGCTCGCTTCGCCCGAGCGACTGCTGGCGCTTGATGCACGAATACTTGTCTATGGACGCGAAGTGACCGCCGATCAACTGCCGGCGTACGCGGTTCGGCCGTACCCCACACAGTATGTCTCGTCTTGGACGATGAAGAATGGAGAGGAGATCACCATCCGCCCTATTCGCCCCGAGGATGAGCCCCTCATGGTTGAGTTCCATCAAAAACTTTCCGAACGCAGTGTTTACATGCGCTATTTTCAGCCGCTGAAGTTAAGTCAGCGTACTGCTCATGAACGCTTGCGCCGTATTTGTTTCACCGACTATGACCGCGAGATGGTGCTGGTGGGCGAGCACCGTGGAAAAGCAGAAACACCGCAGATTGTTGCTGTGGGGCGTCTGAGTAAGCTGCACCGGCGCGATGAAGGGGAACTTGCCGTTCTGATCCACGATAGCTTTCAGCACCTCGGCATTGGTACCGAACTTTTTCAGCGGCTCATTGCGATCGCCCGGGCGGAAGAGCTACGCTGTCTTCAATCCACAGTCCTGGCTGAGAATCGTGAGATGCGCGCCATCTGCCAGAAGCTCGGATTCCGCATGAGCGCCGACGTCGAAGACGGCACCGTCACAGCGCTATTGGATGTCTAGTCCCCGGCGAACAGGATTGGCTCCGATCATTGGCCATTATTTATGCACAACGAAAACACTCAACCCCGCGCGTTACCGGTGACATCGGACGGGTATACCTACGTTGACGACGAAGATGATTAGCTGTCCTCCGCTATAATCCCTCGCGCGTAATGGATTGCGTTGATTGCCAGGAGATCGAATGCGTTCCTCTCTGCTCATTTTTGCTGTCGGTTGTTGGTAGCAACGGCGACTGCCCAACAACAGGAATCTCCTAAGAGTACGCCAGAGAAATCTCGAGCCGAGCAGAGTGCTGCAAAGCCGGCTGAGAGCAAGCCCGCCGTAGCGCCTGGGCCGCTCGAGAACCCGGCCGAAAATCCAAAAGCGGAACAGCCGGAAAAGGACGAGCGCTTCGACATGACCGAAGTTCCGCCGGTCGTGACCCACCATCAGGTAACGATTGGCGGACAGACACTGAAGTACACCGCGACCGCCGGGCGCCTTCCCATCAAGCGGGGAGATGGAAAGATCGACGCAGAAATGTTTTTCGTCGCGTACACACTCGACGGACAGGATCCAGCGCGCCGTCCTCTCACGTTTGCTTTCAACGGTGGCCCGGGATCGGCCTCAATTTGGCTGCACATGGGCGCACTGGGGCCAAAACGAGTTGTTCTTCAACCTGGCGGCTTTATGCCCGCAGCTCCATACCGCTATGTGGACAACGCTTACACTGCGCTAGACAGGACTGACTTGGTGCTGGTGGATGCGATTGGCACCGGTTTCAGCCGGGCTGCATCGCTGGACATTTCCAAGAAATTCTGGGGCGTCAAAGGAGATATTCAGGGCTTCGGCGAATTCATTCGGATGTATCTGACCCGCTATGAAAGGTGGGCATCGCCGCTGTACCTTCTTGGAGAGAGTTATGGCACAACGAGAGCGGCCGGTGTTGCCGGTTACCTTGCCGACAGTGGGATTTCGTTCAACGGAATCGTGCTGCTGTCCACGGTTTTGAACTTTCAGAGCGTCGAATTTACTAAGACCAATGACGAGCCTTACATCCTGATCTTGCCCTCGTACACGATGATTGCGGCTTATCACAAGAAGCTTACGCCCGAACTGACGCAAGACATGGCTAAAACGCGTGCCGAGGTAGAGCACTGGGCTGTAACCGACTATGCCCAGGCATTGGCTAAAGGCGACGCCATCTCGCCTGACGAGCGCGCCAAGGCAATCGATCAGATTGCACGCTACACGGGTCTGCAGAAAGAGCTAATCGATCAGGCGAACCTGCGTGTCGACGTGGCCAGGTTCACGCACAATCTGTTGCTGGATCAAAAAATTCGTGTAGGTCGTCTTGACGGGCGCTATTCCGGGCCGGATCCGGAGGGCTTACTCGATACACCTTTTTACGATCCTACGGCTTCGGCAATTCTTCCGCCGTATACATCGGTATTTAACAATTACGTGCGAAGTGAGCTAGGTTACAAGTCCGACATGCCATACAAGGTCTTTGCCTTCCAGAGTGCAGCTGAGTTCTCCAACTGGCAGTGGGGTTCTGCGGACAAGGGCTTTCCCGATACCGCGACCGCATTGCGGCAGGCCATGACCAAAAATTCTTACCTGAAGGTGCTCGTGATGGAAGGCTACTACGATCTGGCGACTCCATATTTCGCCGCCAACTTCAGTATGGACCATCTCGAGCTTAGCCCGACTTACCGCGCGAATATTTCGTATGCGACTTACAATGCCGGTCACATGGTGTATGTGGACACCGACTGCTTGGCCAAGTTCAAGCGGGATTTGGTTTCCTTCGTTGATAAGACTGTGCCGCGCAATCAGCCGTAAGCATGATCCACTGAGAATGACGTTAATAACCATTGTGTAGAACGACGTAAAAGTGGCTTGATGAGGCAGTGGTCATCAATGCTGCCCAACACTTTAGTGTGCGCCGTACCCTTGCGCTGACCCCCACATTGGGTTACAAACAGCGCATACCCTATGAATTATTGCTTTGCTTCGGTCCTTGCTGTTCTCTCTTTATGCCTGGGGGGTTACGCCCAAAAACCAGATACCAAGCCCACCGATATGGCTGCGGGAAAGCCGGACTACTCTCCGGAATCATTTGTTCTCGAGCAGGTCCGCACTACGTACCGCTTCGAAAATGATGGGACCGGCCGCCGCGAGATTTACGCGCGCATTAGAGTTCAGAGTGAAGCGGGTGTTCAGCAGTGGGGGCAGGTCGTTGTTGGATATAACTCCGCCAATGAAAAAATTGAAATCCCCTACGTTCGAGTGCATAAGGCCGATGGCAGTGTGATCACGGCTTCCGAGGATGCGGTACAGGACTTGAGCGCGCCTGTGCAACGCGAAGCACCCGTTTACACAGACTATCGTCAGAAGCACATCACTGTACCGGGACTTCGACCCGGCGAGGTGCTCGAATACGACGTCGTCGCGGTCATCCACACGGCACTTGCTCCCGGCCAATTCTGGATGGAGCACGACTTCGAGAAGAATGCCATCAGTCTTGATGAACAACTCGAGGTTGATGTACCCCGGGATCGCAGCATCAAGCTTAAGAACAACAAGGGGATGGATCCCAAGATTACCGACAAAGATGGCCGCCGTGTTTACCATTGGAAGAGCAGCCATCTGGTTCGCGAGGACGACGACCAAGAAGACGAGAAGCCGCACAAGCGTAAGAAAACGGAACCGGAGCCGCCCGCCATCCAACTGACAACCTTTGCCAGTTGGCAGGATGTCGGGAAGTGGTATGCCGCGCTGGAGCATGATCGTCGCGTGCCCTCGCCGGAAATCAAGATCAAAGTGGCAGGATTGACGGAAGGACTAAAGACAGACTCGGACAAGATTCAAGCACTATACGACTACGTGTCGACTAACTTTCGCTATGTAAGTTTGTCGTTGGGTGCCGGACGATATCAGCCCCATGCAGCCGTTGATGTCCTTCACAACCAGTATGGCGACTGCAAGGACAAGCACACCCTGCTCGAAGCCATGCTGGAAGCCGCGGGATACCGCGCATCCTCCGTCCTGATCAATTCTTCCCGCAAGCTTGATCCGGATGTCCCGTCGCCGTCGCAGTTTGATCATGTCATCACGCTGCTTCCGCGAGAAAAAGAAGAAATCTGGATGGACACAACCGCCGAAGTCGCGCCCTATCGGCTGCTAGCATTTCCTTTGCGCAAGAAACAGGCGCTGGTGGTGCCTCCGGATGGTGCCGGACATCTGGAAGAGACCCCGGCCGATACGCCGAGTCCCAACGTGCAGTTGGAGGAAATCGACGGGAACATCAGTCAATTGGGCAAGCTATCGCTGCATGTTCATTACACGCTACGAGGAGACAGCGAATTGTTGATGCGGATGCTCTTCCGTCGCGTTCCCAAGCCGCAGTGGCACAAGTTTGTGCAGACCATGAACAGCATGAGTGGGCTGGACGGCGAAGTCACGAACCTTAAGGTCGGGGATCCGGCGGCAACCCGCGAGCCGTTTGAAATCGAGTATCAGCTTGCGAAAAGCAATTACTTCGATTGGTCGAAGAAGAAATCTGAGTTCCCGTTGCCGCTAGCGAACTTCGCCCTTGTCGACGCAGACCAGGATGCCGACACCGGGCCTGACGCCGAGCCCATTAAGTTTGGCGCGCCGGGAGAAACAACTTATCGAATCAGGATC
>JBLNFC010000567.1:0-10301 GCA_050263355.1 Acidobacteriota bacterium | reverse complement strand
TCTCCAGCAGGTCCAGGGTTCGTTGGTAACGAGCGCCGGAGCGGACTGCGCGATACAGACGTGGAACGGTTTCTGTGTTGTGGTTCAGAACGTCAGGCTTGGCATCGAGCACGATACGGAGTGGCTCTTCGAGACCCTGAAAATCCGGGATCAAGACTTCGACGCGACACCCAGGAGCGAGCAGGCGAATCTCGCGAATCGTTTCGGCAAAGATTTTTGCGCCACCAACATTGTCGTCGTCACGATTGACGCTGGTTACTACGGCATGTTTGATCCCGAGTGTCGCGACCGCCTCGGCCACACGGGCGGGCTCTTCATAATCGATCGCCTGCGGCTTTCCCTTGGGTACAGCACAAAAACCACAGCGCCGAGTGCAGATGTCCCCCAGCAACATGAAGGTTGCGGTGCCATGATTCCAGCACTCGCCGATGTTGGGACACTGGGCGGACTCACAGACGGTGTGCAGTCCTAATCCGCGCGCCAGCTTCTTGAGTTGATGGAAATTCTCGCCGACGGGGGCTCGCGCCTTCAGCCATTCGGGCTTGGGCTGTCGAAGAGGTGGGCCGACTTCGATTTGAATCAGTTGAGAGCTGCCAGCCATGAACTCCTTTGATTTTACATGCTGGCGGAAGGATTCGCGAAGGGACCGGGTGTCCGGTCCTTCCCCGCGCTAGTCTGCTCTATGCGGCCCGCGTTTCGCTCTGCGCGTCGGAGCCGTGCTGTTTAACCATCTTGTTGTAAACGCCCATGATCAGGATGGATGGCGCCCACTGTCCGATGAACAGTGCCCACTCATCTTTCCCTAGAATTTTCAACAAAGCGGATGCTCCCATCGACGCTACTGCCGCGGCGAGATACCCGGAACTCGGGATTTGTGAGGTTTGCGACTCAATCGCGCCGGTAAAGCGATCTTCCGTTGCACGTCCTTTTTCAACACGCATCTCCATAAATTCGATCTCCTCTGAAAGTTTGATGGTCTGTCCACTCACGCGAGTACGAACAGAAACTTCAGTATCTAATGCCGGTGGATATTTCCGCATTCGGTGAACTGTGCAGTTTTTCTTAGAGGCACTGTAGCCGCGCCTAAGGAGAGGGTTGCTGGTCGTTGCAAGTGACTTGTACTCGCAAAAGGATCCGAATTCGCTCCATCCAACGAGACCGATGCTTTGTTTCATTGGCTACCGATTACGAGGAACGATCGCTTCTGAGGAAAGTTTCAGGTTCACCCGAGGAGCGAAGCAGTATTGCCGGCGACACGTAGAACAGTATGCGTCCCATCGCGTTACGTCGCTCGCGCGTAGAAGCGGCGCGATGCGACACAGAATCAGCCAGGTTGCCACTGGTGGCCGCCGGAGGCCCCGGCATCCCCTAACGCCTCATCGCACATCCAAGTGTCGCAACCAAACTGAGGTCGGGAATTCCAAGGAGTCCCTATATGAGCGGAGCGCGAGCTATTTTCTTACTCGGAGTAGCGGCAGGAATCGGTGCTGTAATCATCCGGCTGACGGCCGCAGATCGATTTATGTCCCGAGTGCCTGTCGGAGACACGGATTTCACGGATCTGAATGACGCGGGCCGCGAAGAACTGGAAAAACTGGGATTGGATACGGTTGCTGTCGACCGTATTGTCGAGAATCGTCCTTACCGGAACAAGCTAGAATTGGTCTCACGCATGATCATTCCGGAAAATTTGTATGGCGAGATTCGCCACAGAATTGGAATTCGTGATACCACGCCAGAGTTGTCGGAGCACCCGAGGGTGGCTTAATCGGCATTCCCCCGCGGAGAATGGCACACTTCGAGTTGAAGAGCAAAGGAACTCGGGATCGCTCGCTCCGCTCGGGATGACAAACCATTTCTGAAATCCTGCCTGACTGCCTGGCGCTTTACTTCTTGGGCGGTGCGGGCTGTTGTTGTTGCTTCTTTTTGCCGAAAAGTCCGATCACCTGCTGAACGGCATCCTGAGTCGGATTCTGCGCCGCCGGCTGCCCGGGTTGCGCGGGTGCGGGTTGGCCCGGTTTGGCTGGCTGAGCCTGAGTGCCACCTTTTTGTCCGAGCAATCCACCCAGAATTCCAGAAACGCCACCACCGGCCGGATTGGTGAGGCTCGGCACCAATCCTTTCAGCTTCATTTGCGCGACCTGCTGCATGTCGGGCTGGAACTTCGGATTCTGGAATGTCCCAGAGATGATGACGGGAATGACCATCTCGCCCTGATTATTGGCAAGAGCCGTCTGCAGGTATCCGCCGACATTCGCGGCACCACCAATTTTCTGGCTGAAGTCTTTGCCTAGAACCGCGTTGGCGCGCATATTGAGAACCTGGCTGGCCAGATCCGCCGTGCCTGTAATGGCGATGGTTCCAATATCGAGCAGTGCTTGCAGGTTATTGGTTTGTGCCACCCCGTTCTTCACCAGGATGTTGCCGGTCATTTTCAGAATGTCGGTGACGCCTTTGCTTCCACTGGGAACACCCTTGCCCAGAAATCCCGCGATCGCTCCCAGTTCATGGGTCAAGTCCGCGCCGCTATATTTCACATTATTGAAATTCAGGTTCAGATTCCCGTTAACCGCCCGCATGAGTTCATTCTGGTTGAGCGATTTCACCGGCCCGACGGCATGCATATCGAGATTCAGCGTACCTGCGCCCGTAATCTTGTCGAGCGAGGTTACGCCGTAGGCCTTGGCCATCGAGAGTAGCGCCGGAAGCTGAGCGTTCGGCGCTTTCAGAGTGGCATCAATGACCGGGTTCGGCGATGTGTACTGGCGCATCGTGAACTGCGTGTTTACCGTGGTTCCCGCCGAGGTCACGTTGAAGTTGTTGGAACGCACTTCCGTCGGCGTCAATGCCAGGTTGATTGCCGGAATCTGCACCGGTTGGGGAACTTCCTTGCCCGTCATCTGGATGCTGCTGCCTTTTACGGTGCCATTCAGCGCCGGTTTGTCGGCGGCGCCCCGGGCCTGCACGTCCATGTTCACTGTTCCTGTGACCGTAGTTCCCGGAGCAAAGGCAACACCGTAAGCGGAGGCCAATCTCGCGGCTTCTGCAATCGACACGTTGCTCGCTTTCACATTCAGATTGACTTGCGCCGGGGTGGGCTTCGAATTCACCGTCCCGTTGACCACGAGCGGCGTGGCTCCGAGCTTCACAGTTGCGTTGTGAACCGTGAGTAAATCCTGGGGAACGTCGTCGCTGACGTTGTAATCGAGCGCGACCGGATAACCGAGGTCCAGGCCATGAATGCGCGCGTTCTGAACATTCATAGATCCATTGGCCGACATTTTTCCGGCATCACTGCTGATTTTGGTCTGACCCGAGAGGATTCCATCCGTGTTGACGAGCGCAGGAGAATTCAGGAACTTGGCGAGACCCGCGATTGCCACTTGTTTCAGGTTCAAAGTCCCGTGGAACGGGGTAGCCGCAGGTTGTCCCTGAACCAGGGGCCCACCGGTTCCTTGCAAGCGCACTTCCTGATTTCCGGGACCTGGCAGGTGGGCGGCGGCATCGAGATCGAAGGGATGGTTGGGCTCGAAGTTCGTCAATGTCACATCGATGTGGTCGTACACGGAACGCGGCCGCTTGGCCTGATGATCGGTGAGCGCCACCTGCCCGTCGGTAATGCTCAGCTTGCCCAGCGAGAACTGCTGCTGAGGCGAGGAGGGCTGCTGTGGTTGGGGCTGCGACGGAGTTGGCGGTTGCTTTCCGGGCGCGCCTGGTTGAGGCTGCGCGGGAGGAGTCTGGCCCGGAGTTTGGGGATTTGCTCCCATCGAAGCGAAGTTCCACACGCCTTGCGCGTTCTTGATCAACTCAACGCTCGGCCGCAACAGAGTTAACGAATCTACTTCCACTTGCTTGTGCAGCAGGGGCATGAGCTTCACTGCCACATCGAGTTCCTGGGCCTGGACAAACGGCTTTTGTGATTGGAAGTTGGGATCCTCGAAAATCATCACGTTCTGCACCCGGAAACGCGGGGGAAAGAGTTTCAGGTTCATCTCTCCTAGCGTAACTTGCCGGCCCAAGCGCTTTTGCAGCTCCGATTGGATGGTTCCGCGATAGCGGTTCACATCGAAGGTCGCGGCGAAGATCACCACGCCCACAACGATGACGAGGATAATCACGCCTAACGCGATGACAACTTTCTTCATAATGCCCCCGTAACAGATGCTGGAAAGTAATCGTTTAAAGGTAGTTAGATGAGTTTTCGTCGGGTTGCGTATGGGCCAGCAATTCGAAACAGGTCAACAATTTAGGCCAGAGGATTGTAACCTACTTACAAGTTACCCGGCCACTACTTGGGATAGGTGCGTTCAGCTACCTCCCTGAGTTGCTGGCCAGAGAAGCCAGCGTACTCACGGTGGCCGGCATCCAAGGCTCAGCCTATGGCGACGCGCGCGCGAAAGTCGGAATCGCACCCGAGCCGTACGGTTACAAGCTGGGCAGAGTTGATGGATCTCCTGTTCTCGGACTCCTGGCAGGAGGAGATCCAGCGCTTCCGGTCACCGTTTGTCTTCCGGGGCATATCGCATAGAGATTTCGACCTGCAATCCGGCATCCTCCGTCTTGCGGGTACCAGCGAAGAGGCCCGGCGGTTAGAGCCGCACCTGCTGCGTAGCTTCCGAAAATATGCTCAGGCGGATGCCGTAGCTGGGATGTCCATATGGCGGTGGCTGGCGCTGGCTCAGCATCATGGATTGCCCACACGCTTGCTGGATTGGACCTGGTCACCGCTGGTAGCACTGCATTTTGTCACCGAGAATGGCGCGCGTTTTCGGGAAGACGGCATGGTGATCTCTGTCGACACACTGGGGGCGCGACAATTTCTGCCAGGTAAGCTCAAAAGAATAATCGAGGAAGAAGCCACCGGTGTGTTCAGTATCGAGATGCTAGACAGGGTTTCGAACACGTTGCCCGATTTCGACCAACTGCATAAACAGACTTTCGTCGCGTTTCTGGACCCACCCGCTCTTGACGCCAGAATCGTGAACCAGTTTGCGGTATTTTCCATCATGAACGATGCCGGTGCTCGCCTGGATCAATGGCTCGCAGGCCACCCGGAGCTGTGTCGGAGGATCATCATTCCCGCTGAGCTCAAATGGGAGATTCGCGACAAGCTCGATCAGGCCAATGTCGCCGAGCGCATGCTGTTTCCAGGGTTGGATGGCCTGTGCCGCTGGCTGACCCGCTACTACACTCCCAAACAGCGCGTATCTAGAGAGAGCGAAATCCGGAAGTACAAGCTTGCGAGCTAGAGCGTGTGCATGTACACCAGCAGATCCTGAATTTGCTGGTTCGAGAGCGCTTGGCCGAAGCCGGGCATTTTGCTTCGTCCATAACGAACGATTTCGCCGATGCGCTCATCGTTGGCGGGAAGGCCGCTCAGCGGAAGATAGGGTTTGCTGTAAACGCCCTTCAGTGGCGGGCCTTGCTTTCCGCTGCTTGAATAAGGTTCATGACAGCGGTCGCAATAGTTGTCATAGACTTTGCGGCCTGCGATCTGCTGCGGGTTCAGTCCAAGTTCAGCGTCACTCTTGCGCCGCTGGGCCTGGCAACCGGCAAGTCCCGACACGAGTACGGACAGAGTGGCCAAGGTAAGAAGGTAATTACTACGAGTGCGGCACTCCGCAGTTACCAAGCTGAATCTCCTTGTTTCTCGTACAATTTAATATAGTGCAAGTTATGAATGTTTCCCTGAAGCGCGTCTACGAGCAACCTTCCCGGCGAGATGGCACTCGCGTGCTGGTAGACCGGCTGTGGCCCCGCCGTTTGAGCAAAGAGAAAGCTGCGGTCGACAAATGGCTTCGCGATCTGTCGCCCTCAACCGAGTTGCGGCAATGGTTCCACGCCCATCTGGCGGAATGGCGGGCGTTCCGTCACCGTTATCTGAAGGAACTCTCTGCGGAAGCAGCGGCGAAAGATTTGTCTGAGCTCTATCGACTCAGCAACAAGGGCAAGGTGACTCTCCTGTTCGCGTCACGAAACGGGGAACACAACAATGCAACAGTGCTGAAGGAAGTGATGGAAGGTGCACGCAAACCGCCTACCGGTACGGGGCCCGCGGCTGCCGGTTCCGGACGCATTCGGAAAGCAGCTAGAGGCCCGAAGAAGTAACCGCTCAATGGTTCTTCACCCCATTAGTTCCGGCGATCCAGATGCATCCAGCAGGCAATCCAACAGTGGTTCTGCGTGGGAAGTGGTTGAAAAGCAACAGAAGGAAAACGCGCAAGAATGGTGGCTGATCGCACAGCCCGATCATGCCGCACTCGCCGGAGATCTTGCAGCGCTGCTTGATGCTCCGTCTGTTCCTGATCTGGATGAGCCTCTGCTTAGAGCCATCTCCTTGCACGATTCCGGTTGGGCTCAATTTGATGGAGGAGAGCGGGGCACAGGACGCGAACTGGAAGTCAGCTTGCGCGATCCCAAGACGGACGCAGAAGGTAAGCCGCTTTCGTTCCTGGAAATGAGCGTCGAGGAATTTCTCCTGGCATGGGAAACCTCGATCGCGAATGCCGCTAACGCGAGTCCCGCCGGCGGCGCAGTCGTAAGCGAGCACTTCTGCCGGTTAACCAGGACGCGCCTGCAGTCGCATTCTGATGCTGCACAAGAACGCGGACGTCTTCATGACTTTTTGACACGTCAGAGAGACTTGCAGGCCACTCTGCTGTCCAGGCATGGGCGTCCTGCTGATGAAATTGCAATACTCACCGACGTGCTCCAATTCTGTGACTTGCTGTCGTTATATCTGTGCTGCGGCGCCGAAGAGCGGGTCACATTCCCGCAAAGCTTTGGCGGTAAATCGATCAGCATTTCTCGCAAAGATGGTATGTATCAGCTGGAACCCTCGATATTGGGCAATGGTGGCAGCTTAGGCGTAACGGCCCGGCGATTCCCCCAAGCCGGTGCACTGGAAATTGGTACGCTCGCTTTTCTTATTCAGTAAGCGTTCAGTCAAGGCATTCTCGTTTCGGCGTAACAAGTATCACGAATTGATGCTGAGGGTAGACTGGCGACTCGCGGCACCTATAGTGCTCGGTGGCTTCGCTGAGGATGGACGCTGATACACGAATCTGCATTGACGACCCAAATCGCTGACTCCAGCTCGCATCAACAAAAGAGGATTCGGCGCTGATCATGAGGAATCCACTGTGGGCATTGCCGCTGGCTGCTCCGTTGGGCTGCTGCAACTTCCAAGGGCACAGTTGCTATCCCTGTTCATGGCACGGGCGGCGGTTCTCGTTGACCCATCGCTTTCGGTGAATATCTCGCAATGGACAGCATCCTGGTATGCGTGGACTGCCCCTGCCTGGCTGTTCTGGTACCTAGCGGCAGGGACGACAGCTTTTCCACGTAGTCAACGACTTTGAGTGAAACGATTGAGAGCGCTGCCAGGAAATTACTCTGGGGAGTTATGAGCGCGGGCGCCAGATTGCGCAAACTTCTCAGTGTCTAACCGGCGTGTCCTGAACGATGGATTGCACGATACGGTCGATGGCGTCCTGTGCGCGGCGGCCGGGTACATCGAAGTTGTTGCTGAAAATGGAGAACGCCACGCGATCTCCACTGGTCGTGGTGGCATATCCGGAAAGCGACTTCACGTGGTCGAGCGAGCCAGTCTTGGCAAGAACGAGGCCCTGCGCCGGAGTTGCGCGGAACCGGTCAGCCAGGGAGCCATCGACTCCGGCGACGGGAAAAGTCTCGCTATACGTCCGTCCCCAGGGCTGCTTCGCGGCATACTGCAGCAGGGTCACGACGGCATTCGGCGTGACCAGGTTCTGCCGCGACAGGCCCGATCCGTCGTAGAAGATGTATTCATCGCTGGGTACGCCAGCCTGGCTCAGGAACCCTTTAAGTACCTCTAACCCGCTCTCAACGGTTCCCGCATTGCCCTTTTCGTGTCCCAGAAGCCGCAGCAACATCTCCGCATGGAGATTCTGGCTGACCTTATTAATGACGCGAAGGTCCTCGCTCAGCGGCATGGAGTCGTAGCTGGCAAGTACCAGGGGCGCCTTGGAACGCGAGTTCGGCGGGGCATCTCCACCGCCATCGTGCGCCGAGGCCAACGCGGTCACACTCAGGGTGGAGAGACTCGCCAATTCGGTGTGGTGCGCGGTGGTATGACCATTGATGATCACTCCCCGCTTTTCCAGCATGCTGCGGAAGAGTTGTCCCGCAAAGGATGCTGGATCCTCGACCGCGAGCGCCTCATTGGCGCCGGGATCGCCGAGCGGCATGTTGCCCCAGAGGGTGAGGACCATAGAACCCGGTTCGCGGTTGATGAAAATCTTCCGCCCCGTTCCGGCAGGAGTGGTGATGATGCGGTTGTCGATCTTGTAGTAATCCGCAAACGGCGCGATGTTGACGAAGGCGCGTTCTCCCGCTCGATCGGCGGGCTCAATGGTGACGAACACCACGTTGTCGTTGATGGTCAGGGCAGATACCGGAGCGCCATCAGCCCATACCAGGTCGTCCTGGGTCCATCCCTCGCCATATCGCTCGAAGGCGAAGTAAGAATCATCGGCGACTACGTTGCCGTCCAGATATTTCAAGCCTTTTTGAACGACCGCGTCCGCGAGGTCCTCGAGGACTTTCACCGGAAACTCATTGCGTTCGGTCCGGAGGCTGTAAGGCAGGACGCGTCCCGACAAGTTAGGATCGCCGCGTCCGACCAGGACGAGGTCTCCGGTCAAGCGGCCTTTCTGGTCAAGCGCTCCATTGGTCTCGACGGTGGTGTGGTATTTGTAATCGGGACCGATCAGGGCCAGGGCAGCGGCGGTTGTGAACAGCTTTGTATTCGATGCCGGAATGAATAGCTTGTCGGCATTCTGACTGTAGAGGACCTGTCCCGTGTTAAGAGAAACGATCTCAATTCCCCAGAAACCGCGCGAGAGATCTTTCTCCGCCAAGATGGCATTAATTTTCGGCGCGAGCAGCCGGCTGTCAGCAGCGTGGAGCTGTGCCGTAATCAGCAGACACACGAGGACAGAAGCGAGCGCACGGCTACGGCGCATACCAGAATTCTAGCACTCCAGAGAAGGGGGAGGGCGGGAACTCGGGTCTGGGCTGTGGGCTATCGGTCTCGGCCCTGGCTTTGCGGTCGACTCATACTAAGTCGTATCGATTCGTGAATCCCCATCGCGCAGAGCCGAAAACGCCAGAGCCTGGACCCTGCTTTACAATTCCTGCATGCGGCCGGTCTTCACCTGGAGTATCGGGAATCGCTCGCTTGAACTGGGCAAGCGGACGCTGGTGATGGGAATCCTCAATGTGACGCCCAATTCCTTTTCCGATGGTGGTCAATTTTTTGAGCGGGACCGTGCCGTCGAGCACGGCTTGCGTTTGCTGTCGGAAGGCGCCGACATTGTGGACGTCGGAGGCGAGTCGACTCGTCCCGGAACCCGTGTCCTTGCGACAGAAGCCGATGCCACTCCAAAGCAAGCAACTGGCTCTTCTCCGAAGGCGGGGGCCAGCGCTGCTAAAACCGCCGTTTCGGAAAGCGAAGAACTTGATCGTGTGATTCCGGTGATTACCGAGATAAAGAAGCAGCGTCCTGACGCAATCGTTTCGGTTGACACTTACAAAGCGAATGTTGCGCGAGCCGCGGTGAAGGCGGGCGCCGAAATCGTTAATGACGTCAGCGGTTTCCGCTGGGACCGCGCGATGATGAAGACTCTGGCGGAACTGAAATGCGGGGCGGTGATGATGCACATGCGTGGTCGTCCGGAAGAGTGGCGATCGCTTCCGCCGATCGCGGACATGGTGCTGCTCATCAAGCGCGAACTGAGCGAGTGGACACAGACCGCCGTGCGCCAGGGCATGAAACGGGACACGCTGGTGCTCGATCCGGGGCTTGGCTTCGGCAAGAACTTTGAGCAGAACTATCCGTTGCTGAAGCAACTGGACGCTCTGCATACCCTACGCTTTCCCTTGCTCGTCGGTGTCTCACGGAAATCATTTGTGGGACGCGCACTTGCCAAGGACGGTAAGGATGCCCCAGTCACGCATCGGCTGTACGGTACCCTGGCCGCAGAAACTGCGGCTGTGTTACGCGGGGCACACATCATTCGCACTCACGACGTAAAAGCCTCGGTAGATGCGGTGCGCATGGCGGACAAGCTCTACTAACAGGCGATCTGTAAATCTGAATTCTGGAACTGCAATCGCAAGAGTTGGTGAAACCCAGCCGTGCCATCTGCAATCTAAATCCGCAAGCCCGAGGATTCTCCCTTGCACAAGTTTCTTCAGACCTTATTGTCGGATCCGCGGGTGACGGTGCGCCGCACCGGAGCGCCAGATTTTGAGGGCAC
>JBLNFC010000566.1:0-7348 GCA_050263355.1 Acidobacteriota bacterium | reverse complement strand
GTGCCAGAGATCGTCGAACAGGATGTAGCCGCAAACGCAATTGAACAGGCCCACCAACACCAACACTACCTGTAAGGCACGTTCACGCTTCATACCGTCCTCCATATTGTGCGACGCGAGGTTCTTCCCATTCTTCTTGCTTCAAATTGTGCGAGTGTCAGCTGTGATGCGTCCGATACTTGAACCCTGCGAGCATCCGCAGTGCGAGCAGAATGCTTCTCCCCCTCGAATAGGCGTGCCACACGAGCTGCAAGGCGCAAGGAGAGGCCCTCGGAACAGGAAATAAAGGATGAATCCAATGAAATTGGGTATGAGGAAAGCGGCAATCACCCAGGCCCAAGCAGGCATTTGACGCCTTTTTGCGTCCCCATAGATATATCCGAGGGCAAGGAAAAAAGCCGCGGTGAAGACGCCAAAGGTTAAGCCAAACCAAAGCGCTTCCGGCATGGTGCTGAGAAATCCTTGGGAAGCAAGTAGGGAACGGCCCTGGCTGGAAGCAAAATAGGCTACCCAGATCGGGATCGCCAGTGCTGCGATTGCCATTGCAAACCTGGGTAGAATATTCCGTGTTGCGGTTCCCAATAAGACAGCCGCAACTACAAGTCCGCCGAAGAAGGGTATCAAAAGCAAGGCCGATTGCTGTGTCATGCAATGCCTCTATTCTCACGAGGAGCCGCGAGGAGAAATAAGGCCGAGCAAAAAGATGGCAGCAGCCAAAAGACGAGCACGCCTGCCTGGAATTGAGCCGCGTCAAGGTACATTGGGACCGCCAGGCGCTTGGTCACCTGGTACACGAGTGCCGACCCGACAAATGACATCGAGAGTGCTACAGCAAATGCAGCCCAGATCCTGAATTGCACGTTGTGCTGTCGCATTGTCCCGGTGTGATCCGCAAGAATGTCACGGAGCTGGGCATTCGAATCTGGTTCACTGGTAAAGGTGAATTCCCGCAACCCTCGAATCGTACGCGCAGTCAGCTCGACGTAGCGCTTGCAGCCATCACAGTCGCGGATGTGGTCGTGGATGAGCTGTCTTTCGCGCTCCGAAATGTCTTCTACGAAAGACCTGTCGATGAGCTCGCGAAATTTCTTATCACACTGCAGGCGAATCACCCCCTTCCTCAAATGCGGATCTCAGTGCTGCAAGACCGCGATAGATTCTGGACGTCACCGTCGTCACAGGGGCACCCAAAACCTGAGCGATCTCCGGAAGAGACAGGTCTTCTTGAAACCTCAGCAGCAAAGCCTCGCGATACAGCGGTGACAGAGTGTGCAGTTTACCGGCCAGGCGTATTGCGTCTTCGCTTCGAGCCGCGGCTTCGAATGGGGAAGGCCCGGAGGTGGGCAACAGCAGCATTGCATCGGGATCGTTTGGCAAGGAAGCTGTCTCTCCCCCTTTTCGTTTTTTCCGGAGGTAATCTATTGCCAAATTGCGGGCAATCGCGAATAGCCATGGATCAAAGCGCTGCCGCCCGTTGTACTGGCTGCCCCGTTGCAGCACGCGAACCCAGGTCTCCTGTGCAAGGTCCTCAGCATAGTCTCGCCTCCCGGTGAGGTATAGCAGGTAGCGCACCAGCCGATGGTGGCAGCGCTCCACCAGGTCTGCAACAAGCTGCATATCCTTCTCACGTAAGCCTCGTGCAATTTTTGCCGTTTCGGTTTCGGCTGTCGTATTCAATGTCATCGAAAGAACCGACATATATCGTGTATACGATCAAACCCCGGCGCATTACTCAATTTTGACCGAAAAAATGACGCTAAGATTGCCTCGGAGCATATCGGATCAATGGGCGGCAAGGGTCTGACGTGTATAACTCGTTTATTGGCAGACCCCCGCCCGAAGGGCGGAGTACGAGCTTCGTTCCGCTGAGCAGGTGAGGGCACCTGCTCCTACGTGGGCTGGGGAGGGCAGGGGCGGATGACGTGAATTGTTGATTAATGATTTTTGATTTTTGATTGAATGCGGGACGGCGAACACAAGGTGCCGCGGACTTAGCGGGCAGGGATTCGTAATTGGCGAGAGGAAGGATGACGAACCCTTCCTCTTTTTTTATCGGCGTGGACCAGGTCTCGGTAATTCTGCTGGCTTCGCTCTTAGAGAGCTGCGGGCCACGCGAGGCGGCACGGCCGGTGATGGATTTTAGGTTGATTGCGGAGCTTCGCTCCGCTGAGCAGGTGGGGGCACCTGCTCCTACGTGAGTCGTTTTGGCAGGCGCGCTTGAGCGTCCTGGTCGTTTGAAATGCATAGGTCCGTCGCTTCGCTCAGGATGACAGTGGCAAACAAAACGGGGCGGCTTGCGCCACCCCGTTACGTTGAATTCCGATTGCTGATTCTGATTGTTGATTCTGATTGTTGATTCTGACTGCTGCTTTCTGATTGCTAGGTGCCTTCGCTCCATCCTGCAAGGTACTCTTCCTGCTCCGGCGTCAGGCGATCGATTTTGATTCCCATGGACTCGAGTTTCAACTTCGCCACGCGTTTGTCGAGGTCCTCAGGAACTTTATAGACGGTCTTCTCGAGCGACGCCGCATTCTTCACCATGTGCTCGACCGAGAGCGCCTGGTCGGCAAAGCTCATGTCCATCACCGAGGGTGGATGTCCCTCGGCGGCCGCCAGGTTGATCAGACGTCCGTCGCCCAGCAGGTTGATCTTGCGGCCGTCCTTCATTACGAACTCTTCCACGAAGTTGCGCGTGGTGCGCCGAGACGACGCCATCTTCTCGAGAGCCGGGATATCGATCTCCACGTTGAAGTGGCCCGAGTTCGAGATGATCGCGCCGTTCTTCATCACTTCGAAGTGCTCTTTCGCCAGCACGTTCTTGTTGCCGGTCACGGTGCAGAAGACGTCGCCGATTTTTGCGGCTTCGTGCATCGACATCACGCGGAAGCCGTCCATCACCGCTTCGAGGGCCTTGGTGGGATCGATTTCCGTGATGATGACCTCGGCGCCCTGGCCGCGCGCACGGCTGGCCAGCCCGCGTCCGCACCAGCCGTAGCCGGCGACTACGAACTTCGATCCGGCGAGCAGGAAGTTGGTGGCACGGATGATGCCATCAATGGTGGATTGCCCGGTGCCATAGCGATTGTCGAAGAGGTGCTTAGTGTCGGCATCGTTGACCGCGATGATCGGATAACGGAGCACGCCTTCTTTTGCCATGGCGCGCAAACGGATCACGCCGGTCGTGGTCTCTTCGGTTCCGCCAATCACGGACTCGAGCACGTCGGTGCGCTTGGTGTGCAGCACGCTGACCAGGTCGGCGCCATCGTCCATTGTGATCTGCGGCCTATGATCGATGGCGGCCAGGATGTGGTTGTAGTAAGTTTCGTTGTCTTCGCCCTTGATAGCGAACACGGAAACGCCGTAGTCGCGCACCAGGCTGGCGGCGACATCGTCTTGCGTCGACAGCGGATTCGACGCGCACAGCACAACGTCTGCTCCGCCATCGCGCAGGCAGATTGCGAGATTGGCTGTCTCTGCCGTCACGTGCAGGCAAGCCGAAATGCGGATGCCCTTCAGCGGCTGGTTCTTGATGAACTCTTTGCGGATGATCTGAAGCACATTCATGGACTGGTTGGCCCAGTCAATGCGCTTCTTGCCCATGTCGGCCAGTTCGATGTTCTTAACGTCGCAGTTCACTTGCGTAGGTGTTGTGGACATACTTTGCTGTGCTTCTCCTGTGGCGCGTTGCGCAAAAATCGGCTACGAATCGAAAGCTTGATTGGTGCTGTCACCGGGGCTAAAGCCCCTAACGAGGCCGCAGTCGGCGCGGCCCTAAAGGGCCGCTCTTCCACGGCACTTCCACATTCCCGCTCTTCCACATTCCCGGGCGTCCACCGCTTGTTCCACATTCGCGTGTGGCCAGGGCTTGTTTCACATTCCCGGGCGCTCTTCCACGGCTCGGGCTGGCCTTTTCCTAAGTTAGGGCAGGTCTTTTATTTCCCCTATTTCCCCGTACGGCCCAAGCGGCTCTTGTTTCTTGACCTGCGATCGGGCGGGGTCTTTACTTCTTCACGGCGTGCGTGACTGGCTCATGCTTTAGACCTGCGTCGCTGGCCAACTTTTCAGCCTTATCCGTCTTCTCCCAGGTGAACTCGGGATCGTTGCGGCCGAAGTGACCATACGCAGCGGTCTTGCAGTAGATGGGGCGCCGCAGGTTCAAATACTCGATAATCCCCTTGGGCGTGAGCTTGAAGTTGTCGCGCACCAGGGTCGGAATGATTGCTGGATCGACCTTCTCCGTTTTGAAAGTATCCACCAGCACGCTCACCGGTTCCGCCACACCGATGGCGTAAGCGAGCTGCACTTCGCAACGCTCCGAGAGTCCCGCCGCGACAATATTCTTGGCAATGTGGCGCGCCATGTACGCCGCCGAGCGATCCACCTTGGTCGGATCTTTTCCGCTGAATGCGCCGCCACCGTGACGGCCCATCCCGCCGTATGTGTCGACAATAATTTTGCGGCCGGTCAGGCCGGTGTCGCCCATGGGTCCGCCAATCACGAAGCGTCCGGTCGGATTGATGTGATACTTGGTGTCGGCATCGAGGAGACTTGCGGGAATTGTGGCCTGGATCACATGCTTCAGAATATCGGAGCGCAACTCGTCGTTCGTCACCGTTTCCGCATGCTGGGTTGAAATCACAACTGCGTCGACGCGCTTGGGTCTGCGGTGCTCATCATATTCAACTGTAACCTGGGATTTTCCATCCGGCCTGAGGTATGGCAGCCTGCCTCTTTTTCTTACTTCCGCCAGACGCATCGTCAACTTGTGCGCAAGAAGGATGGGGGTGGGCATCAACTCCGCATTTTCATTACATGCATACCCAAACATCATTCCCTGGTCGCCGGCGCCGCCGGTATCGACGCCCATGGCGATGTCGCCGGACTGCTTGTTGATACTGGAGATGACGGCGCAGGTATTGGAATCGAATCCGTAGAGAGCATTGTCGTAGCCGATAGAAGAAATGGTGCCGCGCACGAGAGTCTGGAAATCGACGTAAGCTTTGGTCGTGATTTCACCCGCGATGACGACCAAGCCGGTGGCGGTAAGAGTCTCGCAAGCGACACGGCTCATGGGATCATCGGTGAGACATGCGTCCAAAATGGAATCAGAAATCTGATCGGCGATCTTGTCCGGATGACCTTCGGTTACGGATTCTGAAGTGAATAAATAAGGATTCTTGGAAGACAAGCTGTGCTCCTTGCAATGAATTGGGCGTCAGGTCTGGACGGGGTTATTCAGACGACTGCGACAATCAACTACCATCGAGGAAGTCCTAATAAAGGTACCAAAGTTAGCAGCTCTGCGCAATGACTTTCGGGCGGCGATTGGCTGCTAAGTCTTGCCAGACGCGGCATTTAGCGCCGCGCAAGGACAACATCGGTCGGCTGGGCACTTGTTGTCAAGAGCGGGGCAGCGAGGCGTGCAGGATTGGCAGCGGGCAGTCGTTGGCGGCAGCGGAATTCATACGCTTGCCTGTGCCTCCGCATTGGAGGATTGCCGAGTGCGCGGGCTGATTGTCTTGTCGTAAATCCAAAGCGCGATGGCTGTGAGAACACCGATTGCGGTCACGATCCACCACATGATTTCGGGCTGATGCTTAACCTCGCCGAAATGGTGCAGCAGCTTGCCCGCGATCCAGCCTCCCAGCAAAGATCCAATACCAATAGGCAGAAACGCGAAACCCATGTACGTGCCCTGCTGCCCCGGGGGCGCAAGTCGGGAAATGTATTCGTAGTATCGCGGTGACTGGATGATTTCACCGAAGGCGACTATGGCAAGCGTCACGACGGCCGCCCACACGCTGGGACGCGCGCCGATAACAAGCCAACCAACCGCGGTGATCAGTGTTCCCAGGGTGATGGCGCGGAATGCAGGAATTTTCCGGGTGAGCGCGTTCACTGCGACGGTAAGCGTGATCACGATGAGCGGGTCGGTGATCAGAATCAATTCAGTGTTCGCTCCGGCGTCTACGTAATCGTGTACGAAGATTGGAAGCATGAGGTACTGCTGCCAGAAAACAATCCAGTAGCCGGAAAAGATGATGAGGAAGAGAACGAAGCGTCCATTGCCGAGCACCGTCAGAAGATTGCGAACGACTTGCGCCAGGGATGCACCCTGCTGTGAACTCTCACGCCGCGGCTCTTTGAAGAACATAAGCACCGCGATGAACATCAAAAAGACGCTTAGCGCAGCGAGGCGGAAGACGTTCTCCACCCGCATGCGGGAGTGGACCCATCCGGCGAGAAATGGCCCGAGAAAACTGCCGATGTTGACCAGCGTGTAGTAAATGGAGTAGCCGATGGAGCGGACATTTTCTTTCGAAGCGCGAGCCGTTGTACCGACGACGCTGGGCTTTACCAGGGCCACTCCGAGCGCAGGCAGAAAGAGAATGAACCCTACCAGCAATGCGAGAGGGACAACATTGCGTACAGGCGCCAGCCACGGGGCGGCAAGGGAGCCAACGAGAAAATACGAACAAGTCAGGATGAAATAAGCGAGCGAGAGTGCGCGGCGGAAGCCGGTGCGATCGGCAACTGCGCCGCCAAAGATGGCCATAACCCAGACGGCGCCGCCGAAGATACCGCTGAGGCTCGAAGCCTGCTGGGTGGGAAATTGAAGCGCCTCGTGAAGGTACCTGGCCAAGGCGGCGAAGACCGCATAGTAAGAGAGGCGTTCGAAAATTTCCGTGAGGTTGGCGATCCAAAAGGGACGCTCGAAGCCGGTGCGAATTTCCTGGAAACGTTCGGAGATGCTCAAGCGGGCCTCCTGGGAAGGCGTGCAATTTGGGAGCGGCGAGGGCAAAAAACTCGCCCGATTGGGATGGCAGGTTGGAATTCAATCGCCATGAATCGCTGCCTCTCAACGCTGCTGCAAGTTCAGGAACCGAGACGCTTCCGAACTTCTTCGGCCGACAGGCCTGCGACGCGAATCACTTTGTTACGGCTGTTCTGACCGGCAGCAATAGTAATTGAGGAGCGCTGCACCTTCAAAAGTTTCGCAAAGAACTCAATGCAGGCTTCATTGGCGCGGCCTTCGAGGGGAGGAGCGGTGAGCGCAACTTTCAGTGAATCCCCCATCTCACCGGTAATTGCATCTTTCTTCGCGCGTGGATGGACCTTGATGGCGAAAACTGCGCCTTCGGCGGTGTCGCGAACCTGGAACATGGGAATCGAAACTTACCACCGAGGCACCGAGCCACGGAGAAATTCTCAGTGCAATGCAAATGCCCTTCACTGGTCTGTGTTCCGCTAATCTAAGGCTTCGGCCGCTCTCCGAAGATGCCTGTGCCCACGCGCACACAAGTCGAGCCTTCCGCGATGGCAATTTCGAAATCGTGCGACATGCCCA
>JBLNFC010000565.1:0-5365 GCA_050263355.1 Acidobacteriota bacterium | reverse complement strand
TCGGTATGCCGCCGGCCGGAGGCGTGGGCGTCGGCGTCGATCGTGTCGCCATGCTGCTGACCAACTCCCAAACCATCCGCGACGTGATCCTCTTCCCGCTGCTAAGGCCCGAAAAGCAATCGACCACGGAAGGCAGCGAATCCGAACCCAGCAAATCGGCATAGTCAAGATTGAAAACTCGATGTCGGTGCCTTTGCTACACGGCGTTGTCCACCACCATTTGTCATCCTGAGCGAAGCAACTTACTTCGCTTGCGAAGAAAGTTGCGAAGTCGAAGGACCCCTGCACCACCAACGCCACCACGACTGCAAAAAGGAATTCTCTCCCTCGGTGCCAGGGTGTGTTCTCCGCTCCCTATGCTCCGACCGCAATCTCCGGATAGCCGCAGCTTTTGTTGCAGCGTAGCATCCAATGCACCATGCGCTTCGACTTCGACTCCAGTACTCGCCGCAAGCTTGGCTACAACCTGATTGACTTCGTCGACCAGTACTTCGCCTCGCTGCCCGACCGTCCCGTCCAGCTTCCCCTCGAGCAACGCACTTACGGCCCTCTCTCCGACAAACTACCCGAGGTAGCATCCGACGCCGCCACCGTTCTCGACGAAGTCTGCCGCGAAATGACCAATAAGGGATTCCACGTGCCCGCCGCCAACTACTTCGGCCTGATGAATCCCACGCCGACCTACATCGGGTTTTTGGCCGAGGCCCTCGTCGCCGCGCTCAACCCCCAATTGGCAACCCTGGCTCGCTCTCAACTCGCCTCTAAAATCGAACTCGAAACCACGCGCTGGATTGCGGAGAGAGTGGGCTGGACAAAAGAGTTCGGCGGCACCTTCACCAGCGGCGGCAACGAAGCTAACTTTAGTGGACTTGCGCTCGCATTGGCCGCGAAGTTTCCCCACGCCATTGAAGACGGCGTCGCATCCATCGGAGGCCAGCCGGTTGCCTACGCTTCCTCTGAGTCGCACCATTCGCTCGACAAATCTGCAGGACTCCTCGGCATTGGCCGCAAGGCGCTCAGGCGCGTTCCGGTTAACGCGAACTTGCAACTCGATCCCGCGCGACTGGAGCAGGCTGTTAAAGAAGACCGCGCCGCTGGAAAGAAGCCGTTCTGCGTTGTCGCCACCGCCGGCACAACCAACTCCGGAGTCGTCGACGACATCCTCGCCCTGTCGCAGATCTGCCATCGCCACGATCTCTGGCTGCATGTCGATGGCGCCTATGGTGCCGCCGCGGTTTTTTCGAATCGCTATCGCGACCTGGTTCGTGGCATCGAGCTCTCCGACTCCATCACCATGGATCCTCACAAGTGGCTGGCCATGCCCTACGCCGCGGGCGTTATCCTAACGCGCCATCCTGCGGCCCTGGAGCGCGCGTTCTCCGTGGCGGCTGCCTACATGCCCAAGGCCAGCGGCGCCACTCTTCCGGACAACGCCCGTATCAGCACCCAGTGGACGCGCCGCATGAATTCCCTCAAACTCTGGCTCACATTACGAGTTCACGGCAGGCAGGCGTACGAGGAACACATCGCGCGCCAGATGGAACTCACCGCTCAGTTTGCAAGATGGGTGGAAGATTCCGAGATCTTCGAACTGGTAGTACCGCCAACACTGCCTATCCTTAACCTTCGCCTGAAGAATGGGAACCTGGCCGCTGCCCATGCAGCCATAGTCGAAGAGGTCACGCGCGACGGCCAACTTTGGATCTCGGATACCGTGGTAAATGGAGATAGCGTAATCCGCGTAATGATCATCAGCTATCTCACCGAGCAGCGCCATCTGCAAGCACTGCAGTCAGCACTGACCGCAGCAGCACAAAACCTGCGATCACCCCTGCCCAAGTAGCAAGGCGCACCCCTGCCCACGTAGGTACGGGCGCCCTCGCCCGTACAGCCGAGCGTCAGCTCGGCTCGCATTCTACTTTCCAACCCGACTAGCCGCTTCCGCCGCTTTGTCCGGCGGAAAATTCGTGCTCAAATAATCGATCAGCGCATCCCGATCTTTTGGGTCCACCACGGCTCCCCACTTGATCATCTTGTCCACTTCTTTTGTCCACGCCGCTTTGCTCAATCTCTGCTGCAAAATAATCCGGGACTCGTGACACTCCATGCACGCGGTCCGCGCCTTGGCCTGCATTGCACCCGCCGGCAGGTCGGGAGCACCGCCTGATTCGCCGCCCAGCGCACAGGTGCCGAGCAATACGCTAACCATGAATGCCAACACCGCACGACCGCTACCCTTGAACATGGATCTTCACCTTATCGATGGCGTTGTACAAATACCCGCTAGGATTCCACGCTGCAGTCTCGGGCTGCACTCTGCCCTGACTGTCCGTAGCTCGCGCCATAACCGTGTACTCCCCGGCTCGGGGCGGATTCCAGGCATGGCTCCATGTTCGCCAGGCATACCGCGCCTGCTCTTTCCCCAACTTAGCAGGACGCCAACTGGCACCCGCATCGGTCGATACATCCACCTTCACGATATCCGCTTCGCCCGCCCAGGCTACTCCGTGTATCTGCACCACTCGGCCCCGCAGGGTCGCACCATCGTTCGGCGTGGCAATAACGGATTTCACATTGAGCGCTGTAACCGGATGCGTGTCGTCCGGATTAACCGAGCCTCCCGGCGCGACCGGCTGGTTCGGCAACCGATATCCCGGCTTCATGAAGTTGCCCTCGAACTCCTTCTCGAGCACCTTGATCTCCGTCAGCCATTTGCACGACGCCGCGCCGATCCAGCCCGGCACGAGAGCCCGCGCCGGAAATCCATGATGCTTGTTCAAGGGCGCTCCGTTCATGTGCGTTGCCAGCAGCGTGTCGGAATCCATCGCCTTCTCAATCGGAATACTGCGGACGAACGGAGGCACCTTGCCCGGCACTTCATCCAGTCCCCGAAACATCACGTGCCTGCCCGTTGCCTTCACTCCCGCACGCTTCAGGATATCGGCTAGGCGAGGACCGGTGAAACGTGCGTTGCCAACTGCCCCCTTCTCCCACTGCACCCCCGGAAGCTGCGGCTTGTGAAACGCCCGGCCGTTCCCAGCGCATTCCAGCGTATTGGTGACCGAGTGTGACTCGATCTTACTCAGCTCCGCCAGGCTCAGCGACATTGGCTTTTCCACTTCGCCGCCCACGCTCAGCCGCCACTCGCCTGCGTCCAGCGCGCTAGGCTCAAACATGTGATTGCGAACGAAAAAGTGCGGCACCGGCGTAAGCCACGTGTTGAGAAACTCCGGAGGCGCCTCCAGATCAAGAAAGCGGAACGACCGCAGAATCATCCCTTCTTTCCCAGGCACTGCTTGCGAGTTGGCCTCAGCCGCCCAGCTCAACGCCGGACGGACCAGGCTCGCTGCAACCGTTCCTAGCCCAACGTTCTTCAGAAAATCTCTTCGTGAATTCATCTTTCTCCGACTCTGCTCCGGTAGATCACTATGCAACAGAAAACGTCGTTTGCGGCGCAAAAAAATGGGCGCCAGCCACGTTCACCAGCGCCCACTGCGAGAACTTAGAACGAGTAGATTAAGTCGAACTGCATCCGTGTCAGAATCGGTTCATTGGAGCCCAGCGCCGTTGTCCAGCCCGGAGCCAATGCGGCATGCTGCAGGCTGGGATTCAGACTGCGACCCATCCACAACGTGTAGCTCGCCACGGTATTCGACCTCAGCTTCCACAAGCCGTAAACGCGGTGCTGAAGAATATTCGTCGGCGCGCGCTGATCGCTTTCCGCAAACGAGGCGAGGACCGCATCCTGCTCTTGCCGCAACCACGCGTAGCCCACCTGGACATCATTCTTGTTCTTGGTCTGCCCGAAGCTGGCATCAATCAGGTACGTGTGCGACTGCCGTCCCAGATCAGTCCTTACCTTGCCATCCGAGCCCAGCGGATGTCCTGCCGCTCGCAGGTTCTGCTCCGCTTCCAGCAACAGGTTGAATGGCAGACGAGCAATCCCCGTCTTCACCTGGTTGTTTACCACGATGTCGCCGTACAGGAACTTCGACGCAAAATGCGGCTTTCCATCCGGGCCAATGAACGTGGAGTTAGTCATCCCATTAGGCGCGAACGCGCACGGAGCGATGGTGGGCAGGCCCGACAGTGCAGAACATCCCTGACCCTCGCCCGGAACCGGCAAGCCAGTCACGACAACCGGGGCCGTTGACGAAGTTCCCGTCGTGGTCGCCTGCACCGCGAATGCCGACGCGTTCAGTATCTCGTCCGTATTTCGCCAGTTCATCACCGCGATCGAAGGCGTTGTGGTCAGGAAACCAAAATCCAGCTTGCTCGAAACCTGTCCCCCTACCATAAACGCGTCATGCGCCCGCAGCAGGCTGGAGTTCGTGTTCTCGTTGAACATAAGTTGCATCGCTTGGGCTGTGAAATTCTTGAATGCGCCAGAGTTAAAGTCGAACGAGAACTTTTCACTGAAACCCTCTGGATTGATATCTGGATCGCCCGTCACCTGCGTGCGCTGCCACTGGTACGGAAACTTGCCGCCCGTGAGCGACAGCCACTTGTGCGCCACCGGATTGAAGGTCACATAACCACGGTCGAGACCGATGGTCTTGCGATCGAAAAAATTGGTGAGTGTTTCGTTGGTTGTAGTCGGATCGCCCAGCGAGCCCGTCGCCAACGCGACTCCGGCGATGAAATCCTCATTCAGCTTGCCATCAAATCCAAATCGAACGCGAATCCGTGCGCGATTGCGATCAAAGCATGCTTTGCAGCCTGGGTAGTCTTGGAAAAAACTCTCGCCGCGAACTCGAATGTCACCATTGAACCGGAAGCGTCCCAGCAAGCCTTCCATGGCCGACACCCGCTTTTGCTCCTCCTGGGTCGATACCGCCGCATTCGTGACGCTCGTCTTCAGATCGGCCACATTGCTCGTGAGCTGATCCACAGAACTTTTCTGTGAAGTCGTTGTCGACTCCAGGGCTGCCACTTTCGACTGCGCGTCCGACGCCGCCGACTGTGCCTGCTGCAACTGCTGTTGCGCCTGTTGCTGAGCCTGCTGAAAAGCCGTTTCCCTTTGCTGCATCTGCTGCTGCAGTTGTTGAATCTGCTGCTGCTGGGCCGCTAACGCCTCGCGCAATTCTTTGGCTTCGTCGACCGTAATCGTTGAGCTCTTCGCACTTTTCCGGCTGCGGCCCGCGGTCTTGCGAGTTGGGGTGGTTGGAGTCGCGTTCTGCGCCGGGGCCAATCCGGCAAGCATTAGTACAACTAGAACAAACCACAGAAATTCAATGGGGCGTTTCATCTTTCGGAATAGTCTCCTATGTTTATTAACTTTGTAGACTTTACTTCAACAGCCCTTCTCGCGTACGTCCACTCTGGAATGGAAAAGGCGCGGTTACTGCCCTGGGCCTACGAAGCC
>JBLNFC010000564.1:0-8100 GCA_050263355.1 Acidobacteriota bacterium | reverse complement strand
ATCGGCAGCTCAAGAACCGGCTGGAGTGACGGAGTTGACTGAAAAAGCGATTCCGTCAGAACCGGACTCTTTAGAAGAAAAATCAACTCAATCACTGCGACAAACCCAAGATTTTGGCGAGTGTCCCACCGAGAATCAAATTCTGAGTGTGCGCCGGAACGTCACAGGCTTCGAACAAGGCTCGATATTGAGCCAAAACCCGCTCGATCCCGTCGAGGCCGGTATCCGACCCGAACACTAACTTGACGAAAGCGCTTGGGTCACCGTCTGGCGACTTTGTTCCCTCCTCCGTGCTGGACCACCAGAAGATCTTCCGAAAATCGCTGAGACGTGCGTGCATTTTGGTCAAAGTCGAGCCACTAAGATCGAAGAATACGTTGGGATTCCAGCGCGCGACCTCCGCAGCCCACTCGTATTCTGGATTACCGCAGTGGGCGCCAAGCACGGTGATCTTGGGGAACCGCCGCGCAATTTCTTCAAGGTGGAAAGCCCGCATCCGGTAGGATGCTACGTTCTCCGGTTCATCGAATTTCTTCCGCAAGACAATTCCTGTGTGGAACAACACGACCCATCCATACCGATTCGCTAGTTCGTAGACCGGCATGTACGCGGGATCCGTGTAAGGTTTTTTTACGAACTCAAGTTCGCCGAGGCCCCGGTAGTTGAGCGTGTGAAGTTCCTCGACCTGCTGTACAACGTCGGGCGCGTCCAGATCGACATAGCCGAACGGAACTATTCGCGCTCGATACTGCTTCGCCGCGTCGGCGACCAGCTTGCGGTTGGAATATGGAGTGAGCACGCAGGCCGTCATGTTCAGCCGCTCGGACAGTTTCACAAGATCGGCGATGAAATTAGGATTCTTTTCGTCGAAGTGAACGTGCATATCAACAATGCGCTGCGCCGCCTTCTCTGACCCATCCGACAAAACTCCGGTGGAAATGACCCCGGCACAGGGCGACGCAAGAGAGTCCCGGGGTATGGAAGCTGCGGCAACCGTGCCCGCAGCGATCAAGAACTCTCGGCGTGAAAAACGGTGGTTCATTTGAACTCTCGCAAGTATCTCCACCAAGCGACGAGAATGCTCGGTGTACGTGTTGTGAGTGCTTATAGAGCGGTAACCTGACGTGTGTCAATGGCGCGCCGGATCGAGTGGCATGCGTTCTGGTGGTCAGGTCGCTCTCTCCCTTGACTACGGGCTGTCTGTTAATTCACGGTAGATGGTACTCTCGTCCTCACCGGGGCTGCGCTCCAGAACGTGGATCGCCCGTTCCACCCCCATCCGCCGGTACGCGTCAACAGCACGCCTGTATTCATTCCGGACCGCATTGGCTGGCAATTCGTGTCCAAGGGGGTCAGTACCACTCACGATTGACACCTTACGCGGCGCCAGGGTGGCCACCAAATCGGGCAGGTCATAGAACTTTAAAGCACCGGGCACGACACTTTCAAACACATGTCGATGGATCTTACTTTCGACCACCGAGTCGTAAGAGGACAACATGCCTTCGAGAACGACTTTGCGGATTCGGCCGTCCAGAACTGCAGCGTACAACGCCGGTACTGAGCCCGCCTTCTTCCCATAAACATAAATTTCATTCGGATCGACGTCCGAGCGTGCCGAGAGCAGATCGACACCGCGCGTGATGTCAAGCGTGCGCATTCCGACCATAGTCTTGCCGACCAGCAGCGCGGTCATCGTATCTTTGAAATCTCCGAAGTAGTGGCCAAATTCCGTGCTGTTCATACCAGTGTTGACTTGGGTTTCGCCGTATCCCCGAGCGTCGATCGAGAGCACAACCATGCCCGATCTCACCAGCGGCTCCGCCTCCAACGCCGAAGCCTTCTTGCCATCTCCGTCGACCATCAGCACCGCTGCCTTCTTGTCATTTCCTCCATCGGGAATGAAGAGAAGTGATGGAATCACGATGCCCGACTCGCTCTTGTAAGTCAGCTTTTCGATGTGATACCCAAAACGAGAAATCGTACCGTAAGGTTTGACTTCTAATGATGTGCTCGGAGGCTCGTAGTGGATTGATTCCCGTACTCTGCGAAGCAATTCCCCCGGCTGAGTCCGGCGATTCGCCTTCAATCGCTCCAGCCGCTTCTGGTTCAAAGTGAATACGGTCTCCCCGCCCAGCGAGGTGGAGACTTGGCCCGTGGGAGTGCAGCGCAGCTCGTCGGGAGTAGCCATTTCGATCTGTGGCTCCGGTTCCTTGTCATCGATACCTTTCAGCAAACGGGCGAACCATTCGTAAGCGGCTAGCCGACGAGGCTTGCTGTATCCGTGACCGTCGTCAGCTTCAAACATGGCCAGCTTTTCCTTTGCGCCAATCGCCGAGTAAACCCTCACAGCTTCCTCAAAAGTCTCTCGCGCACCGGTGATGGGAAAGAAATCGCGAATAGCCGAAAGCAGGAGGTAGGGTTTGGGAGCAAACGCATACAGATAATCGGGATAATCCAGTCCATCTTTCAGCCAGAAGGGGAACGTTTGCTCGGCGTCCTGCGGACCAATCGTCTGCAGCATCGCACGCCACGAACTGATATAGCAGGAGGGAGCGGCAACCTGAATGCGATCATCCAGCGCAGCCAAATAAGCAGTGTGGGTCCCGCCACCCGAATTTCCCGTCAAACCGACTCGTGTTGGATCAACTTCCGATCGTGAGAGCAGGTAATCGAGCGCCCGCATTCCGTCCCAGATGGTATAGCGGGTCAGATGGTCTCCGATCAGCATACACTGCGTCCCGAGCACCGTGTGCTCGGTGGTCGAGTCGCCCACTTTCGACTCCCGCAGGTCCTCGTCATACATCTGCAGCCGCTCACCCTGGCCGACCGGATCCCAGGTTAGCGCCACAAAGCCCTTCATCGCGAGCGAACCTAGCATTTGTTGCCAGGTCGGATTGGCCTTACCACCAGGCTCGTGCCCCAACGCAAACAGGATCGCCGGATAAGGTGGATGCCCGGTGGAAGGCAAATAAACGTTGGCGGTCACGTAGAAGTGAGGTTGACTCTCGAAAATCACTTTTTCGATTTTGTAGGTTGGGCGCTGCAAGACTCCAACCACACGCGCGTTCAGTGGCGTTCTTTCGGGAAAGCCTCCAAGATCGTCCAGCATCCGTTGTTTGAGATAAGCTCCTCGTCGGCTGACATCTTCAATCGTAACCAATCGCTCGATCTGTCGCTGTCGTTCCGCGAGCATCCCCAACCCGATGTTGGTCAAGTACGACGGCAACATCCCGTGAATATCCTGGAATTGCTCTAGTCCGGAGGCGAAATTCAAGTCCTCGGATTCCTGGGCGACGGCAGGCATCGCAAAGAGGCCGGCAAGAATACAAGCCACATACAGAGATCGCATCTCTTACGCTCCTTGCGGATCCCAGCCAAATCTGTGAGGCAGTCGCAGCGTTTTATTCGAGCGGATCCCGTTTCCGCTGGGTCACGTCTCAATTCGAGAGACTGAGCAGCACCTTGGTGCAAACACCGCCTTCAGATTGCGCTTAGCGATGGTATTGGACTGGAGTCGAACCCGACCGCCTGAGTGAGACTGCGACGAAATGGTATTCACTTGCTGGCTTTTGCCTTAATGATTCGCCGCCACAAACGCTATAGTTTCAACTCGCGAATCGCATTCCCAGCGCCGCTGAGGTTCGCGAGCCGCATCTCGGAATACTTGCGAGACAAAATCACTCCGGGGGCGCCAGCACGGAAAGCCGCCAGCACCGCTTCCTTTACGCTCTGCGGCGTACACTTGCTGTTCTTCGGTTCGGTCGGTATATCAATATCAATGCCGGGCCAGATCAGAGTCCTCGTGCCAGCAACACCCTCCAGCGCGCGCTTCGTCTCGCGGGAAACGTAGTCAGCAGAAAGCCCTGTGTGCGGAATTTGATCGTAGCTCCGCTCCTTGAATCCCATCAGGGCATAGTTAAGGTCGACCAGTGCCCCTTTCGAGAGATCTCCGTAAAGGGTTGAGCCGATATTGTCTGCGTACAGCGCCATCCGCTCGCCGCCGCAGTTGTTGTACATGACGATTTTTACAAAATCCGAATAATTCGAGAGCTCATGAAGGTCCTGTTCAGCTCGGTAGATCGGATTGAAGGAGTTGTTGTGCCAGATGTGCCAACCTACCGGCAACGTAGGCTTCGCTGTTTTTACCGTTTTATAGATAGCAGCGTAAGTCTCGCGAAGGCTGTCAGTCCAGAGCATTTCCCAACCAGCCAGTTCGGGATACCGCAGCAGAATCCGCCAGAATTGAACATAGTAGCCGTCCATGGGACGTTTGCCACTGCGCGATGCGCGAACAAATTTTTCCAATTCCAGAAAACCTTGCCTGGCACGGTCCACATTGATGCCGCGCTCACTCGCCTTGTGCCGACAGAACTCGCAGAAGCAGGTCACGTTCCCAGGATCGACCGGCGGTACGTCGTGGGTAGCGCCTAGAGCATCGCAAAGGGCACCCTGCCTTTCCGAGCCCCACATAATTCCGTCGATGTCATAGGAACGGGCGTAGTCCTCGACCAGGCCGGTCAGGAAGTTGCGGTAGTCGGGATTATTGACGCACAACGTCTCGGCATTGCGGCCGTACAGGTCGCGCTCCTGCAGCTTGTCGATGTTTGGTAAGTCGGTGCGAAACACGTCCTCGAGCCAGCAGATCACCTTGATGCCGCGCTTTTTTGCCGCGGGCAGGACTTCGGCCAGGATATCCAGGTCGCCGTGGTCAGGTGCGCGCGTATTTTTTAGAACGGTATTCTTGTAATACTGGGAATGCGGAGTTGCGAAGTTTCCCCCGTGAAAATTTAGATCGTATTCCTGCTTGCCATGATCCGGCAGCGGTTGGCCCGGAATCTGTCTTCCAGCGATACCTCGACCATACGTGAAGACCGCAAGGAACAAGGTATTCACAGCCGCGCGTTCCTGAAGCACATCGAGAACTCTCTCTGTTCCCTCATCCACAAACGAAACTGCGCCCACTTGAATGCCGATGATCTTCGAGGAAACAGCAGAATTTCCTGGGCTTGGTATGCTCAGGACGACGCCGGCACTGGCGGCGATCTTCAGGAATTCGCGGCGATTCACATCCAGTCTCAAAGCGCAACTCCCATAGTCTGACAAGGCCATGAATATCGACCTTTCAGGATTTCACTTCCAGGAACCCTTTTGGATTCGATTCTCCCAACAGCAGTCCGTTTCCCACAACTGCTACTGCCTGCACGAATGGCTGATCGGGCTTTGCAATTGTCGCGCAGCGTCATTGAAGCTATCCGCGTCTTCCCAGTCAGACACTGGAACGAACGCTGGAGAATCTGATCAAGCTACCAAGTATCGCGCGATACTGGAGATAGTACATCTCGCTGGAGCTAACGCGAAGGTGTAAGAAAGAATTGCCAAGAGGGGGTAATTTATGGCACTGCAAAGCGGCCGCGACGCTGGTGAGTGGCTTCGAGAGACCATCGACAGGAATCGTCAGCAAGAACCAAACGGAGTCTATTCTGTTTGTTCTGCTCATCCGCGCGTCTTGGAAGCTGCGGTTCGCCATGCGCAAGACAATGGATCGATGCTGTGCATCGAATCCACGTCGAACCAGGTAAATCAGTTCGGTGGGTATACCGGCCAATCGCCAGCGCAGTTTGCGAGCTTTGTGGCCGGGCTTGCGATTGAGGCCGGCTTTGGCCGCGAGCGCATTCTCTTGGGAGGTGATCATCTTGGGCCGTATCCCTGGCGCGCACAGCCCTCGAGGCAGGCACTTCAAAACGGATGTGACCTCGTACAGGCCTGTGTGCTGGCTGGTTATCGGAAGATTCATTTAGACGCGAGCATGGCTTGCGCCGATGATCTTCCCCCGGCGCTCGGTGACGAATTAGTAGCACAGCGAGCAGCTGAGCTTTGCGCCGCGGCTGAAGATGCCTGGGCACGACTGCCCTCCGGCTCTCCAGCCCCGGTGTACGTGATAGGAACGGAAGTGCCCGTGCCTGGAGGTGAGACCTCGTCGTCCGCGTCTCCTGAACCCACGAGCGTCGGACACATGCAGCAAACCGTGGAGATGTCACACGGGGCGTTTCTGGCCCGCGGGCTCTCGGATGCTTGGGAGCGAGTGATCGGCCTGGTGGTGCAGACCGGAGCTGAGTTTGGGGACGCAGTTCTGTATGACTTTGACGCAGAGAACGCGCGAACACTCGCGGCGAACCTGCCCGCGAGTCCCCGATTGGTGTACGAGGCCCATTCTACCGACTACCAGACGCCTGATGCGCTTCGAAAAATGGTGCGCGATCATTTTGCAATTCTGAAAGTAGGACCATGGCTCACGTTCGCGTATCGGGAGGCAATATTTTCGCTGGGCGCGATCGAGAAAGAATGGCTCAGTGCGCGCAAAGACGTGCGGCTTTCCGATGTTCTCAGAGCGCTCGACCAGGCGATGCTTAGCGATCCAACGTATTGGAAGGCCTATTACCCTGCCGACGAGCAGGAAGCCCGCTTTGCTCGCCGCTACAGCTTCAGCGACCGCTGCCGCTATTACTGGCCGGAGGCGTCGGTTCAGAATGAAGTGGACTTGCTCATGACGAATCTGTCCGGCGAAATCCCCCTCGCGCTGATTAGCCAATATCTGCCACAGCAGTACGAAGCAGTTCGCGAAAGACGCCTGCCGAACCGTCCCGCCAGCCTGATTGAGAGCCGTTTACGGCTGGTGCTCGATACGTATTTGAATGCGTGCGGCGGTCCAGAGCGCGGCGCTTGATGAAAGTCGTCCCCTTTGAAGAGCCGCCTTAGGGAGGAACAAACCAAAGTAAATGCACACTTCGGCATTCATCACAGGAGGATTCGGCATTGAACCTCAGGTGCGCTGGAGTCCACTCGCGAAGAAGCAAAGAAATCAGGTGCTTCGAAAACATGTATCATCTGGCATGGACACAACGTATAGGCAGGTGTTAGACGACTCAAAATCCAATTGCGCATGAATCTCGAAGAAGCACTCGGGTTCGTTTGAAGGTTCTCCTCGAGGCTCAGGGAATTACAGAACCTTTTGCATGCGAAGGCGAGACCATTACGGTCAATCTCCATGGAGCACTGATCTTGACTGGTATTCCACTGCGGGTGGGCATGAGAATCGAAATTCACGTCATTCTCACGGACAAACGCGCTGCCGCGAAGGTTGCCTACGTCGATCCTGACCAGCCCCGGCACTGCGGGATAGCACTAGATGAGGCACGAAATATCTGGGGCTTATCTTTTCCACCGGACGACTGGCAGGACCTTCAATGATGCGTATGCCATCATCCCTCCTGCAGACTCACGCCGTTGACTTCGGCTGCTTGGCAGTACTCAGGGACCCATTCACGTCCGGCACTCCCAGCCGTTTCGCCAAATTGTGAGCAAGCTTGCGGCGGGCTGTCCTGAACCCGAGCTCTGCTCGATTTCAGTAATTTTGGATGTTTTCGCACCGCATCACGGCCCGATGTTGCCCGATTTGGAGTGCAGCTTCCAGAGTAGATCGGGCGCAAACAATTGACTGCCCAAAACCTTTCTTGACCGAATGGAGCCGAGAGCGGTGCTCTTCCTTCGCCTCTTCTATCAATTGAACCTTGCGCCCAAGAGCAGGGGGTCAACCAAGTGCCTGCTGGATTGCTTGCAGATCTTCACGACTCTGGCCATGAGCAACTTGAGCCTGTATTCCATTCCCGCTCCATGCCGGTACTGCTCGTCAACGTTGAAGCTCAGCAGGTTCCGGCGCAGAGGTCCGATCTTTGCCCGCCGCACTTCGAAATGACGCCCCAGTTTGTTTCGAGTGGTAATGCCCTCACTGCCTATAGCAGGTTGCCCGAAACCTTCAACAAACGATTCGCATTGAACCGAGCCTCGGCTAGATGTATTTTCAAAATCCAGAATTGTTCCGAGAGGTTCTTTAATTGCGGAAACCGCTCGACACGCTTCCGTCCGTTCAGAGATCGTCCTACGCTAGCCGGCTATTCGGCATGGCGAGGTATTCAATAGATACATCTCGCACCCTCCTAATTGTGGGCGTTCTGTTGTGGGCGGCACACATTGTCGTTATCTCGGTGCTTCGAGTTGGCCCAATAAAAGCAATCCTCTCCGACCTTATCCAGCTGGGCC
>JBLNFC010000563.1:0-8425 GCA_050263355.1 Acidobacteriota bacterium | reverse complement strand
AAAAATTATGCCGAGGGAAATTGGCGCGTCTTCACTGGAAAAATGCTTAATCTCCTGCTGCTGCTTTCCTTCGAAGAGTTGAAAGTTGTTCTTGTCGAGGCCCGTGATCAGCCGGTCCATTTGGTCCGTGATGGTGACGGGCACAAGCACAAGATCAACATCCTTCTTGATCGGGGTCGAGTGCGTGTTCAGTGCCGGATCGATCTGATTGGCAGCTTTGTCCGGAGTGGCAAGCGTATTCGGCATCACATGAACTTCATTGGTACCGATTTGCGCCAGACATATGGGAAATGTTGTACACAGGTAGAGAAGCAGGAGCCCGGGGAAAAGAGCGAGAGGCCGTAACGACGCTTGCATGACGTGCACCTTCTGAGTTGGGGAAAGCCGCTTTCCCCGTCTACTATGCTGTTTGTAGAGGCAGTTGGTTGAATTCGCAATCAAGGTGAGTTGGTAATTTCCAATAGGTAGTTACCGAGCCTGAGATAGAACTTCCGGTAACCGCGGTTGAGGACTCCTTTAGAAACGCCACTCCAGTCGCATTTCAGAAAGGGGTTCGCAAACTGCACTACATGCATGCAAGAACCGGGCTACGGTATGTACCCGATGGCCGTGCGAAACTGAGGAACTTACATTGAGCGGTTGTGCCGAGGCGAGCCGAATGCACCCCGAATAACAGGGCTATGTTGGCGAGATGGACTGGCTCGGAAGCCAGTGCGTGCTAGTCCGCTGCTTACGCTTCTCTATCCCGAACATTGCGAAGTCTGCATAAGTTGATCACTGGTAACCGAGCTCACCAGAGTGTTCATCAACACCAAGCCGACAGTTTGGCCCGGAAAACCCTATCCGCTGGGCGCCACGTGGGACGGCGAAGGTGTGAACTTCTCCATCTTTTCTGAGCACGCGCACAACGTCGAGCTATGCCTTTTCGACGCCAGCGGACGACGCGAACTGTACCGCATACCGCTTCCCGAACAGACCGACCAGGTGTGGCACGGCTATTTGCCAGAAGCACGCCCGGGGCTGCTTTATGGATACCGTGTTCATGGCCCCTATGAACCAGCTAATGGCCTGCGGTTCAATCCCAACAAGTTGCTGCTCGACCCGTACGCCAAACAGATCCATGGAACGCTCAAGTGGAGCGATGCTCACTTTGGCTATCGCATCGGCGGCAAGCAGGAGGATTTGTCCTTCGATCGCCGCGACAGTGCCGCCGGGATGCCAAAGAGCATGGTCATCGATCCAGCCTTTACTTGGGGCAGTGATCGTGCGCCGCGTATTCCCTGGCATGAGAGCGTGATCTACGAAGCACATGTAAAAGGCTTCACCATGCGCCATTCGGAAGTACCGACTGCATTGCGAGGAACGTACGCCGGCCTGGCCACTGCTCCCGTCATCGATCACCTCAAACGTCTGGGTGTCACCGCCGTAGAGTTGATGCCCGTTCACTACTTCATCGATGATCGTCTGCTGGTGGACCGTGGACTGCGCAATTACTGGGGTTACAACACCATCGGCTTCTTCGCCCCCGAGCCCCGGTACTCCGCTACGAATTCCATTCATGAATTCAAGACCATGGTGAAGACCCTGCACTCGGCAGGTATCGAGGTAATCCTCGACGTTGTCTACAACCACACGGCGGAAGGCAACCAGCTCGGCCCCACACTGTCTTTTCGTGGTATCGACAACCCCTCTTACTATCGCCTGGTGCCTGACAACCAACGCTATTACATGGATTACACCGGCACGGGAAACAGCCTGAATATGCGGCATCCCCGAGTGCTGCAACTGATCATGGACAGTCTTCGTTACTGGGTGCTCGAGATGCATGTCGATGGATTTCGTTTCGACCTCGCAGCAACTCTCGCACGCGAGTTGCATGAAGTGGATCGTCTCGGAGCATTTCTCGACATCATTCACCAGGATCCCGTCTTGTCACAGGCCAAGTTGATTGCAGAACCGTGGGATCTTGGCGAGGGCGGATACCAGGTCGGAAAGTTCCCCGTAGGATGGGCCGAGTGGAACGATCGTTATCGCGACGCACTTCGATCGTATTGGAAAGGGGATGGGGGACTAATTGGAGAGTTAGCCTATCGGGTAACTGGTTCCAGCGATCTTTATGAGCGGAGCGGCAGGAGACCTTATGCCAGCGTTAACTTTGTCACAGCTCACGACGGTTTCACGCTGCGTGACCTGGTTAGCTACAACGAAAAACATAACGAGGCAAATGGTGAAGACAATCGGGATGGCACAAACAGCAACCGCAGTTGGAACTGTGGAGTAGAGGGACCGACCGATGACCCTGCAATCAATGCGTTGCGCCTGCAACAATCGCGCAATTTTGTCGCTACTCTTTTGCTCTCCCAAGGCGTGCCCATGCTGTTGGCCGGAGACGAGATCGGCCACACTCAGCTGGGCAACAACAATGCCTATTGTCAGGACAATGAAATAAGCTGGCTCAATTGGGAATCGACTGATCAGGATCGCGAGTTGCTCGCCTTTGTGCAGCGTATGATCACACTCCGGAAACGTCATCCTGTGTTTCACCGGCGTAATTTTTTTCAGGGCAGACCGATCAAAGGGGCCGGTGTAAAGGACATCCTATGGTTGACTCCCAGCGGACTCGAAATGACCGACGATGAATGGAAACAATCCCACGCTCAAACGCTGGGAGTGTTGCTGTCCGGCGAAGCGCTCGATGAACGTGGGGACCGGGGAGAAGCGATCAAGGACAATAACTTCTTGCTATTGCTGAATGCAAACCACGAGGCGAAACCGTTTACCCTTCCGACAATCGCGCAGGACGCGCATTGGCGCGCGCTGGTGGACACGACTTGGAACGACCATACCCGTCGCTCCATGCACGATAGTGGACAACCGTATCCTCTACAGGGCCGCTCCCTAGCATTATTGATCGAGCACCGCAGAGGCGACCGCAGGGGCTAGCATGAAGATCCGGCACAGAATGCCCTTCGGCGCGGAGCACTGCCAAGATAACCAAATCAGATTTCGGCTATGGGCTCCGAAAGCACGTACGGTTGACCTATGTCTCGTGGAACAACACGGCGAGTTGAGTTTGCCGATGCTAAAAGCCGAGACGGGTTGGTTCGAGCTGTGCACTGATCGTGCTCGCGCGGGAAGCCGATACAAGTTCCAGATCGATGGCGGTCAGAAGGTGCCCGATCCTGCTTCTCGATTCCAGCCAGACGATGTGCATGGTCCTAGTGAAGTAGTAGACTCCGAATCTTTCGAATGGCGTGACCTGGGTTGGAAAGGACGGCCTTGGGAAGAAGCGGTAATCTACGAGCTTCACACCGGAACGTTTACGCCGGAGGGTACCTTCGCCGGGGTTGAAAAGCGACTCGATTACCTCTCCCAACTGGGTGCAACCGCAATCGAGTTGATGCCAGTGGCGGATTTTCCGGGCTCACGGAATTGGGGTTATGACGGAGTGTTACCCTTCGCGCCCGACAGCGCCTATGGCCGGCCTGAAGACCTGAAACGCCTGGTTCAGAGCGCTCACGAGCGCGGACTGATGATCATGCTGGACGTCGTCTACAATCACTTCGGTCCGGAAGGCAACTACTTGCGCTCCTATGCGCCACAATTCTTTACTGATCGTCACCGCACTCCCTGGGGTGAAGCAATCAATTTCGACGGTCCCGACAGCCGTATGGTGCGGGAATTCTTTATCAACAATGCGCTTTATTGGCTGATGGAATATCAGTTTGATGGATTGCGCTTCGACGCCGTTCACGCGATCGTCGATGAATCGAACCCCGATATTCTGACTGAACTCGCGAAAACCGTACGCTCGAGGATAGCTGGCGGGCGTACAGTACACCTCGTACTGGAAAACGACAACAACGCAGCGCGGTATCTCAGACCCAGATTCGGTCGCGGCAACTTGTATGATGCCCAGTGGAATGACGATATACATCATGCCCTGCACGTAACCGTGACGGGAGAGCACGACGGCTACTATGCAGACTATTCCGATACTCCCGTTGCTCGGGTAGCTCGTTGCCTTACAGAGGGGTTCGACTATCAGGGACAACCGTCTGTATTTCGTGGAGGAGAGTTGCGGGGCCAACCCAGTCGAGATTTAGCCCTTACATCCTTTGTGTCTTTTCTGCAGAATCACGACCAGGTAGGCAACCGCGCCATGGGAGAACGAATCGTTGAACTCGGCGAGGAGCGCGCCATCCGGGCAGCGATGTCGGTCATGCTACTGAGTCCGGAGCCACCTCTGCTCTTTATGGGCGAGGAATTCGGAGCGCAAACGCCTTTCTTGTTCTTCTGTGACTTCGGTCCGGAACTTGCCGCCGCGGTAACGGAGGGGCGACGAAGTGAGTTTGCACGATTCGAACGCTTCAGCAATCCCTCGGCGCGTGAAAAGATTCCGGATCCCAGCGACATCGGCACTTTCACACGCTCGAAGCTGGATTGGGATGCACTGTCGAGCGATCGCTCGCAAGATTGGCTAAGGTTTTATCGTGATTTGCTGGGATTACGACAGAAAAGAGTCGTTCCCAACCTGAAGGGCGTCTCTGGCAATGCAGCTTCCTTCGAGATGTTGGGTGTGCGCGCATTTTTTGCACGCTGGAGTCTCGCAGAAGGTAAAGAACTCAGTGTGCTCGCGAACTTTTCGGAGAGCTCAATCCAGCATGCTCGCAGCCCTAACGGCACCTTGCTCTATAGCTGCGGCGAGTTCACGATGCAGCAACTCGGCGGGTGGTCAGTGGCTTGGTTCCTGAAAGCATGAAAGCACAGCCTCGGTTCCCGATCGCAACTTATCGGCTGCAATTCAACCGCGAGTTTACCTTTCGCGATGCGACGAAACTTGTACCGTACCTCGCTCAACTTGGAATCAGTCATTGTTATGCTTCTCCCTATTTGCGAGCGCGTCCGGGCAGTATGCACGGATATGACATCATCGACCACAACGCGTTGAACCCAGAAATCGGAACCCCCGAAGACTACGAGAAGTTGGTTTCCGAGCTGCACCGTCACGGAATGGGACAGATTCTGGATATTGTCCCCAATCACATGGGCGTGATGGGCAGCGACAATGCCTGGTGGCTCGATGTGCTGGAGAATGGCCAGGCATCCGCCTTTGCCGATTTCTTCGATATCGATTGGGACCCGATTAAAGACGAGCTGCAGGGCAAGGTCCTGATACCTATTCTCGGCGACCAGTATGGAAACGTGCTGGAAAATAGCGAGCTAAAGCTGGTGTTTGACATCGAGCGTGGTGAATTCAGCATCTACTACCACCAGCACCGGTTCCCCATAAATCCTACCGAGTATCCCCGAATCCTTGGCTTCCGTTTGCAAGAGATCGAAGACAAGTTGGGCTCAACTCACGACGACCTTCTCGAGTTGCAAAGTATCAAGACTGCTTTCAGCCATCTTCCTACCAGTCAGGGCATCACGCCGGAAAGAATGGCTGAACGTAACCGTGAAAAAGAAGTACAAAAGCGTCGCCTGGCTGCCCTATGTGCGCGCTCAACCGACATTAAGAGCTTCCTTGAAGCTCACGTTGAAGCTTTGAATGGCGTGGTCGGTGAGCCGCGCAGCTTTGACGCGCTTCACGAGTTGATCAAGGCCCAAAATTACCGTCTCGCGCAGTGGAGAGTGGCGGCAGACGACATCAACTACCGCCGATTTTTCGATATCAATGATCTGGCTGCCCTGCGCATGGAGAATCCAAGCGTCCTCAACCTAACTCACCGCTTTACCCTGGATTTGGTTGCGCAAGGCAAGGTGGACGGTTTACGGATCGACCATCCTGACGGTTTGTACGATCCCGCCAAATATTTTCAGGATTTGCAAGCCGGTATGCCTTGTCCGGACCCGAATAGCTCAGGCGATAGTCATGGGTGTAATTATGTGGTAGTCGAAAAGATTCTTACTGGGAGTGAAAGACTACGCCGAGATTGGCCGGTCCAGGGTACGACTGGATACGAATTCGCAAACCTGGTAAACGGCATTTTCATAGATCAGTCCGCAGGCACACGAGCCGAGCGCATCTGTCGTTCCTTTACCGGGCAATCCCTGGAGTTCGATGACCTCGTGTACGCCTGCAAGAAACTCATATTGAAGGTCGCCCTGGCTAGTGAGTTGAATGTATTGGCCAACGCGCTGAGTCGAATAGCCCTGTCCAACCGGCACACGTGCGATTTCACCCTGAATAGTCTGCGCAGCGCGTTGGGTGAGATCATTGCCAGCTTTCCTGTCTATCGCACGTATGTGAGCGCAGCAGGGGTTTCGGTCGAAGACAGGCGCTACATCGAACAGGCTGTCGCGCTGGGTCGAAAAAGAAGCAATGCAGCCGACCTTAGCGTGTTTGACTTCATTCGCCGGATGTTGTTGATCGAAACCAACGGTGAACCGCAATGGTACCGCCGCGCGATCACAGCGTTTGCCATGAAGTTCCAGCAGGTAACCAGTGCCGTCATGGCAAAGGGGTTGGAAGACACCTCATTTTATCGCTACAACCGGCTGGTCTCATTGAACGAGGTTGGGGGTGACCCACAGCGTTTCGGCGTGTCCGTTGCCCAGTTCCACGAGGCCAACCAGAGGCGAGCCCAGTGCTGGCCACACTCCATGCTGGCCACGTCCACACACGATTCAAAGCGATCAGAGGACGTTCGAGCGCGAATCGACGTCTTATCGGAAATGCCGGCGGCGTGGCGCTTGAGCTTGCGGCGCTGGCGGGACTGGAACCGTGGCCGCAAAAGAGTGATCGACGAAAAGCCTGCGCCGTCCCGGAACGATGAGTATTTGTTTTATCAGACTTTGATCGGCGCGTGGCCTCTTGAGCGTCTCGATGATACGGGTTGGAACAAATTCGTCAGTCGAATTGAGCAATACATGCTCAAAGCCGTTCGGGAGGCAAAGGAATTCACCAGCTGGGCGAATCCGAATACCGAATACGAAAACGCTCTTACGGAATTTACGCGTGCCACACTGGACCGCCGCAGGAGGAATCGATTCCTCTCCGATTTCGGTGAATTCCAGCGTAGAGTCTCGCGGATTGGCATGTTCAACAGCATCTCGCAGACCCTTCTTAAACTCACAGCACCAGGGGTGCCTGATATCTATCAGGGAAATGAGCTCTGGGATTTCAGCCTCGTCGATCCTGATAACCGGAGACCAGTGGATTACGACCGCCGACAGCAGTGCCTTAATCAGTTGATTGCCTCGCGCAAAGGGGCACCCCAGCAGCAGGCTACTGAGTTGCAGCGCCTCATCGGGTCTCTTGAAGATGGCAAGGCCAAGCTCTTCGTGACCTGGATCACCCTCTGCTACCGACAAGAACATTCCGACCTGTTTAGCAAAGGTGCGTATACAGCCCTTGTAGCGAGAGGCTCTCGCGCCGAACACGTATGTGCGTTCGCGCGGCATACCGCTGACCAGGCAGTCCTGGTTGCTGTCCCTCGGCTCTGTGCCACTCTCCTGGCCGAGAAGCGCGACACTCCCATTGGTCACGAGGTTTGGGGTGATACCCGAATTGAATTGCCAACCGAGCTTGCTGATTTTTCCTTTCGGAATGTCTTCGGCGGCGAAAATGTGAAGCGGCCCGATTCTTCAGGCGCACTGCAACTAGGCGACATCTTTGAGTTCTTTCCCGTCGTCCTTTTGTGTTCTGAAACCGAGCCTGGTCATGCTACGTGATAAAAGCTGCCAAGAATCATTCCGAATACAAGATGAGTAACGATCACAGAGATGGGCGTCGGCCAACCATAATTTAAGGCCAGAAATCCGGGCGGTTCCAGCATACGATTGGCGCTAGGTCCGTGCCGTTCACTAGCCATTCGAGGATGAAAACCTGGCATGAGCGAGACGACGACGGTAAGAAGCACTAAAGCGTGGGCCAGTCCAATAATAGCTCCAATCCACCAGGTCGCCCGCTCAAGCGATTCGAAGATCAAGACGTACAAAAGAGAGAAGACCCAGCCGTTGAGGACATGGAACAAAAATCCGTAGACTTTGGCGCGGTCGCGATCCGGTGTGAACAGAGTACCCATCATGTACGGCAAGTTCATGCGCGTAAGGCCAAGCGCCTGACTGCCATCCAGCAAGATCGAAACTGCGAGCGTAGCCAGGAAACCCCATAAAAGCCAACTTCCCAGGCTCATACGGCCACCTCCGTTTGATCAGATTGGGCAGCATCTTTCGATCGATGAGCGAGTTGCTCAGCACCCTCCTCGCGTTCACGCAGCGACAACGCCGCGCTTACCAAGCCGACGTGCGTGAATGCCTGGGGGAAATTTCCAAGAGCATCGCCGGTCGCGGGGTCAATTTCTTCGCCGTACAGACCGATGTCGTTCTGATAACCGAGGAGATCGCGAAATAGTCTGTGAGATTCATCAATGGAACCGCCTCCGAGGGCCAAGTACTCCGCTTCCCAAAAGCTGCAAAT
>JBLNFC010000562.1:0-2742 GCA_050263355.1 Acidobacteriota bacterium | reverse complement strand
GTGAAAGGCGATACAGAAACTTTCGTTTCACAAAATTCGGCGTCTCGCGCATTAGTTCCCTCTTATGGGTTTGCAGCGCGACCTGGGTCATCTCTGGAATCAGTCGGCTGACCGCGAAACGTACGAGCCCACCGCGAGATCTCCGTGGGTGAGGACGTCCTTCAATTCCACCAGGTATACGATAGGAAAGGCCCCCTCCACAAGGATTTCGATACTTTGATGAAGTCGTGGTACTGCGGAGACGCATAACGATTCTTCGCGACCGCACCGTGTCGAAGCCAAACTCTGTTTTTAAATGCGCTGTCTTATCCTGCGCATACCGGACTGACTTGCCAAGCTTCGCTCGAAGCTTGGGGTATTGGATCGCGACTGGCTGGTTAAGAGCTGGATGACCAACAATGTCTGACGCATAGTGCGACAGGACGCCTAATGCAAAAGGCGTACTCGTTGATCCTCGCTTTGCCGCAGTAACTTGCTAACAAAGTCTCCGCTGCGAACATAATGAACCAGGTTGCTGAATTCTCTGCTGCCAAAAGGGTAGTAGCCGAGATCCGCATCGTGACTGATCCCGAGGTTATTTGACAAGCATTCCCCGAACCCAGAAGCGCCTATATCGAGCCATACTTAGAGAAATTCTCTGGATTAGCGTTAACGCTTCTTCAGCCAATGATTCACTAGTTTGCGCAATTGTGATGCCCATCACTGACAAAAGTTTATCAAGTGTTATGAAGTAGCGCGGTCCGCAGAGTGCCATGTCTCCACGCCCTTTCCAGATCATCACTGGCTGGAAGAGGTGTCGAGGAGGTGCCTTATGCGTTGGACAGATTTCATCGGTGTACTGGGCCTAGCCATGTGGGTAACCGGTCTCCTGTTCCTGTTCCCCAAGTCTGTAGACGAAGTGAATTGGACTTACCGCTCGGGAGCGGCTGCCTTGTGGATTTTGGGCTTTGTCGCGATTGTCATTTCGATTCTCGTGCATTTTTCGAAGTCGCCATCGAACAAAAGATCAAGATAGGTTTTTGAGTACAGGTCAATCCCTGTCCACAAAGGAGGATTCTTGAACAGATTATCGCGCCTGATCGGCGTTGCTGGCTTCTGTTTTGTCGTCCTGGGTCTTTCCACGGCTGGCTGGGGGCAATCCGCTCCTGCGGATGCCGGAGCAGCCACGTTCAAGAGTAAGTGCGCCATGTGTCATGGTCCTGATGGCAGTGGAAAAACCACAATGGGCGAAAAGCTCAAGATTCGAGACTTGCGCTCCGCGGATGTACAGAGTCAGAGCGATTCCACGCTGTCACAGGTGGTGACCAGAGGGAGGGAGAAAATGCCTCCCTATGATGGCAAACTCACGAAGGAGCAGATTGACCAGGTCGTAGCCTACATTCGAGAACTCGGCAAGAAATAGTTACTAGCGACCACGGCATGGCGAACACAGACCAGCAACCCTCGATCGGCACCTACCGTACGCGCCGCAATCTAGTGGAATTCATTTTAGGCGCAGGAGTGGTGGGTTCGCTCCTCTCGTTCATCTATCCTGTGCTGCGATACCTCATTCCACCAGCGGTCGTGGATATGGGGGGTGATGAGGTGGTCGCGGCCAAGGTAGGTGAGCTGCAGGCCAACGGCTCTAAGATTTTTCGCTTCGGCAACCGTCCCGGATTGTTGCTGCTCACAGCTGAGGGAGAGTACAGAGCGATGTCGGCCACCTGTACTCATTTGAGCTGCACCGTCCAACTGCGCAAAGACCTTCATCAGGTCTGGTGCGCCTGCCACAACGGTCTTTACGACTTGAACGGACGCAATATTTCCGGGCCTCCGCCGCGTCCGCTTGAAGCTTTCCTAGTACATGTACGGGGCGATGAAGTTGTAGTGAGCCGCAAGCGGGAGGCCTGAAGGTGATGACACGGGTCCGCGGCTGGCTTGACGAGCGTTTCGGTTGGGACGCCCTCCTTGCCCCATTGCGTCACAAAACAGTTCCCATCCACAAGTTGAGTTATTGGTATTTTTTCGGGGGGATCACGCTGTTCCTATTCGGAATCCAGGTGTGTACCGGAATTCTTCTGCTGCTCTATTACCGGCCTAGCTCCAATGAAGCCTTCGAGAGCGTGCAGTACATCATGACCCGCGTCCAATTTGGATGGCTAGTGCGTTCCATTCACTCCTGGTCGGCGAACCTGATGATCTTTACCGCCTTTGTACACATGTTCAGCGTGCTCTTCTTGGGAGCCTATCGCAAGCCGCGGGAATTAACCTGGGTGACCGGGATGATCCTGCTCTTGCTCACCATGGGATTCGGGTTTAGCGGGTATCTTCTTCCTTGGAATACGCTTGCCTTCTTTGCCACGAAAGTCGGGACAGAAATTGCGGGGCAGATACCCTTGGTTGGCAAGAGCATGATGGTATTCCTGCGCGGCGGAGATGAGGTGACTGGCGCCACGCTTTCGCGCTTCTTCGGGTTCCATGTAGCCTTGTTACCCGGGATTACAACCCTCCTGATCTTGCTTCACGTGGCTCTGATTCAGAAGTTCGGAATGAGCCTTCCGCCGCGCGTAAACCAGCAGTGGTCCGCAAATCCTATGCAGACGCGTGAGATGAGATTCTTTCCCAACTTTCTGCTGCGCGAACTGATGGCCTGGTACATCGCCCTGGGAGTGCTTGGGGCTCTGGCAGCGCTCTTGCCCTGGGGATTGGGCACGAAGGCCGATCCATTTGCGCCAGCGCCGGCTGGCATTAAGCCGGAGTGGT
>JBLNFC010000561.1:0-5414 GCA_050263355.1 Acidobacteriota bacterium | reverse complement strand
CAGCCTGCTGAAGAACGATCTCGAGCAACTCGCTTCCAACTCGAACTCGGGCTCGAGCGCTCCAGCCAGCTCTGCTCCGGCCAGCAGCAGCACGCCAGCCAGCAGTTCGGCTCCGCAGAGTGCACCGGCAGCAACCACGCCCAGTGCCCCGGCAGCACCTGAATCGACGACGCCTACTCAACAACAGCCGCCACAAAGCCAGTCACCTCAACAGTAATTGGGCGACGGCAATTCGAACCTACAAAGCCTCTCGCGAAAGCGAGGGGCTTTTTCTTGCGCCAGCGATCGCGACACGTTCTCTGGAGATTCTTCCTAGCTCGTGTCCGCTTTCGTCCACTCTGGATGCTTCCGAGCTGAGATACTGAGAGGAGACGATCACTCTATGGACGGGGACATGATGGAAACTTTCTATTACTGCCGGATGCAATCCCCTGCGGGCCCATTATTGCTCGCGGTTTCAGATAAGGGACTCGTTCTGCTCGAGTTCGATCGCGGAGTGTTTCCTCCCCGGAAAACGGAAGCTGAATGGATGGAATCGGAGATTGCTACCCGGCCTTACGTTCGCGAACTGAACGAGTACTTCGCGGGCGAGCGCCGGGATTTCACATTTCGCCTCGACTTGCGAGGGACGGAATTCCAGGTGAAATGCTGGCGTGCCCTGGTTGACATCCCTTATGGCGAAACCCGGTCCTACGCTGCTATCGCCCGGGCAGTAGGGCGGCCCAGGGGCTTCCGCGCTGTGGGCTTGGCCAATAACCGCAACCCGATCGCAATCGTGGTTCCCTGCCATCGCGTCATCGCTTCCGATGGAACGCTGTGTGGCTATGGCGGCGGACTAGAAGTCAAGCGAAAACTGCTCGAACTGGAAGGCGCACGCAGCGCTCCACTGATCGCCTGATACAGGTGTGGGACGGGTTTCTGACCCGCCCGGCGAAGCAAAGCTCTTTTCAAGTTTCGTTTTGGCAATAACTGACGCAAGCGTCTTTTCTCAAGTTGCAGGGCCACGCTTAACCCGAGCCTTCCAGCCGCCGTCCATGGCAGTCTTTCGCGCGAGTGGCCGTAGCGCACGTTTCTCTTTTTCCTATCCTTCTGCTAACGTTCCGCACTTCCAGGAGAACGCTCACGAAAGCGTCTGCGCAAAAAGCAGGACTCTTCTACTTCGTCTTCGTGATGTATTCCTATACGACGGCTGGCCCCTTCGGCCTCGAGGACCAAATCACCACGTCGGGTCCCGGCATGACGCTGCTTTATCACCTCATCCTGCCGCTCTTCTGGTGCATCCCGGTATCTCTCGTTTCGGCTGAACTGACCACGGCAATGCCCGTCCAGGGTGGTTTCTATCGTTGGGTGCGTGCCTCGTTCGGCGACTTTTGGGGCTTTCTGGCAGGATGGTGGAATTGGTCGGCGTCGTTCCTGTTGGGTGGCGTTTATGCGGTCCTCTTCACCGATTATCTGAAGTTCTGGTTTCCCGGGGTCACGGGCTGGAAACATTACGGGATCTCGGTCGGACTAATCGCCCTTATTGCATACATCAATGTGCGCGGCATTCAGATGGTAGGGCGCTTTGCGACGGCGCTCGAGATTTTTGTCCTGCTGCCGGTGATTACGCTGATCGTCTTCGGCCTTGTTAAATGGCAGCACAACCCCTTCGTGCCCGTCGTTCCTCCTCATAAACCGCTCTTCCAGGTATTTGGGGTAGGCCTTGCATTAGGTCTTTGGCTCTATTCCGGATATGAACAGATGTCGACTGTCGCTGAGGAAGTAGAGAACCCGCGGCGCAGCTATCCATTGGCTCTTGCTTTGGTGGTTCCTTTGTCGATTGCGACGTACTTCCTTCCTACGCTTGCCTCGCTTGCGGCCTTGGGCAACTGGCAGGATTGGCACACTGGTTACTTATCCGATGCAGCACGCCTCATAGGCGGACCACTCCTGGGCTTCTGGATGACGCTCGCCGCTATGGTTACCAACGTTGCGCTCCTCAACAGCACAGTTTTGACTACGACTCGCATGCCTTCGGCCATGGCTGAAGATGGATATTTACCGAAGCAACTGACCGCGCTACATCCCCGGTATGGCACACCGTGGATCGCGATTATCGTGAGCGCGATGGTTTACGCCCTACTTGCCTTTCAGACGCTTGCTGGTTTGATCACGATTTACGTCTGGCTGCGCTCCGCAACTACCGTGCTCACTGTACTTTCGGCATGGGGCATGAGGCGCAAACGACCTGACCTGCCGCGCACGTTCGTGGTGCCATGGGGACGCATGGGATTGTTCTACGTCGTTTTTGCTCCCGTAGTTATGAGCGTTCTCGCGCTCCTGGGAAGCGATCCGTTCGCCCGGCTTTGGGGACCTGTTGCACTTATTTTGGGCCCGATCGCGTACGTCATCGACTACGCGTTCAGACGCCGCGAAGACGTGAAAAACGAATCAAGTGCATTTTCGGAGTGACCCAGGGTTGCCTGTTGTTCAACTCACCCAATCCAGAAATTTGTAATAGACACCCGCCACGGGCAAAAACCAGGGTTTACCGTTGTAAAGGCCGAACGGAGCACCGGGGAACGGAATGCCGGCATACGGGTTCTCATCGTTTCCGCTGAGAATGTAGTCCGCAATCTTCTGGCCGAGGTAAGTAGCCATGGCGACCCCATGTCCCGCATAGCCAAGAGCGTAATACATGCCATCCATCTGTCCCGCGTGCGGCATGATGTCGAAAGCGAAATCGAGGGTTCCTCCCCAGACGAATTCCACTTTCGTATCCTGCAATTGGGGGTACACCTCGATCATTCCCCGCCTCAGGATTTCTGCGCTTCGACGGATCGAATCTGCTGTTTCGGGAAAAAAGGCCGCGCGTCCACCAAACAGCATGCGCCGATCGGGCGTGAGCCTGTAGTAGTACAGGTAATTCTTGGAGTCGTAGATCATGCGATTCCGTGGGCTCAGTTGTTGTGCGGTCGCCTCTGGCAGAACCTCAGTCACAATAATGTACGAACCGATCGGAATAATTTTCTTCTGCAGCGCGGGCGTGACCTTTCCGGTGTAACCACTGGTCGCGACCATCACGTCGCGTGTACGTAACCCGCCCCGCGACGTCACGAGGTTCCAGCCGGCGCAACCGTTGCGCGAACTTCGTTCCATGAACTCGACTCGGGTTCGCTCGTAAATGCAGGCGCCAGCATGCTGTGCGGCAACGGCGAGCCCAGCAACGTAGCGCGCAGGGTTTACTCCCGCAGAAACGTCATCGACCATGCCACCGTAGTAAATTTTCGAACCGATCTCGCCCCCAAGCTCATTCTTTTGTACAACCCGCAAATGATGGTTGAACTCACGCGCGACGACCTCGGCCTGCCGCTCGTACTCATCGAAGTGCTTCTGTTTGCAGGCAACTTCCAGGTGACCGCAGCGGGAGAAGTTGCACTCGATACTCTCGTCTTTGACAATCTGCTCAACGCACTCAATCGACTTCAACGACGCCGCGTACATCTCCTGCGTCTTTTCTCTCCCGTACATGGAAATCAACTTGTTGACGCCGAGCTTCATACCCGTCAAGACCATTCCGCCGTTGCGCGAACTTGCTCCCCAGCCAGTCGTTTCCGATTCCAGTACTGCAACCTGCAGGCCGCGTTTCGCCAAGGTTCGTGCCGCAGAAAGTCCCGTATAACCCGCGCCGATCACCGCGACGTCCACGCTCTCCGGCAGCGGTCCCGAAGCATTGCCCTTAGGCATCTGGATCGTGGTGAGCCAGTATGTGCGTTCCTGAATAGCCATATCGGTTTAAGGTTCTTAATTCTTTGACTCGTGCCCTTCGCGTCGTTTGTGGTTACTTCTTTTGCGCACTTGTTTTACTGCCGTCCAACTCACAAGACCGCAGTCTCTTCAATCAGTTTGCCAGCGGCAAAGCGCGACAGCCCCAACAATGAAGTGTCCACCAGGTCGCACTTGCCGGTAAGAATCAAGTCTCCCAGGATCTTCCCGGTGGAAGGCGCATGCATCACGCCGTGCCCACTAAACCCATTGGCGAGAAAGAATCCAGGCACCCCATCCACAGGCCCAAGGATGGGGTGATGGTCCGGCGTCATTTCATACAGGCCTGCCCAGGCGCGTTTCGGATTGACAGCGACCCTCTCAAAGCATGGGACGCGGTCGGCCGCCCGCATGAGAATTTTCTCCACGAAGGCCGGATCAAACTCGGTTTTGAACCCGGGTGTCTCCTGGGGATCATTCCACGCCAGCAGAAACCCCAACCCTTCCGGCCTGAAATGGAAGCCGTTCGACATGTCGATAATCATGGGAGCGGTGTGAGGGAACTCGTCGAACGGCTCCGTCGGCACGAGCATGCGACGGAGCGGTTCGACCGGCAGATCGATGCCCACGAAGCTTGCGACTTCCGCCGCCCACGCGCCTGCACAGTTGACGACTATGTGAGTGGCAATGGAGCCCTTGCTGGTTTCAACCGAGCCGATCCCTGCGCCCTCGCGGTTGATTCCCGTTACCTGTGTTCCTTTCCAGATCTTCGCGCCGTGTTCGCTTGCCCAGGCCATCAGCCCCATCATGGCGCTGTAAGGATCTACAAAACCATCGCTGGGGCAGAAGCTGCCACCAACGATATCGTCGCCACGCAGTTGCGGAAACATACGGCGAATGTCATCGCCGGAGACCAGCTGCACGTCCTTGAGGCCAAGCGCAACCTGGCGCTCGTAGTTTCCTCGCAAATATTCGAGATGCTTCTGGTTGGTCGCGCAGAAAAGATAGCCCTGCGGCCGATATCCGCACGGATATCCGAGCCTTTCCTCAAAACTCGCGTAGAACGGAATGGAGTAGAGGGACATCTTGACGTTGACCGAAGTTGCGAATTGCGCCCTGACCCCGCCCATGCTCTTCCCGGTTGAGCCTTTGCCTTGGGCGCTCTCGCGCTCGAGTACGAGAACATTTCGGCACCCCGCCGCGGTCAGGTGATACGCGATGCTGGAACCCACGATGCCACCACCAACAATCACCACGTCCGCTGATTGCACCTGGCCCTCCCGCGGCAGCATTGTAGTCGACCGAGCACCTCGGTGCCTTGAAGCCTCGTTGCTCCCCCGTTAGACTGACGTTATGCACGCGCATTCCCACGGCAGCAATCCATCCCGCGTTCTCAGGATTTCATCCCTGGTAACGCTGGCCTACATCGTGCTGCTGGTGATCGCGGGTATCCGCGCTCATTCATTGGCGTTGCTTTCTGAAGCCGGCCACAATCTCTCCGATTTTCTTGCCCTGCTCCTATCTTTAGGTGCGGTGTATCTCCAGAATCGCCCCCCTAGCTCTACCAAAACTTACGGGTATCACCGCGCGGGGGTTTTGGCAGCGCTACTCAACTCGGGATCGCTCGTGATTGTGGCTTTTCTGATCTTCTACGAAGCTTTCCGCCGACT
>JBLNFC010000560.1:0-13752 GCA_050263355.1 Acidobacteriota bacterium | reverse complement strand
GGCCCCACCGGTAGTGGCAAGACAGCATTGTCGTTGGCACTCGCGCGGCATTTCGCTGGAGAAATCGTAAATTGTGATTCGGTAGCGATGTACCGCGAATTCGACTTGGGAACTGCAAAACCTTCGGCCGAAGAAAGACAGCAAGCGCCGCATCACCTCTTCGACGTTTTGGATGCGACCGAGTACATGACCGCGGGTGAATACGCGCGGCGAGCCCGCCAGGTTCTTGAAGACATCAAGGAACGACGAAGACTACCAATTGTCGCGGGCGGAACCGGGCTCTACCTTCGCGCTCTGCTCGAAGGCCTTTTCCCCGGCCCACAACGCTCGGAGGAGCTGAGAGAGCGATTGCGGACCCGCGCGACACAAAAGAGACCGGGATATCTGCACAGGATGCTTCACAGATTCGACAGCACCGCGGCGGCTCATATACACCCGAATGACGTGCCCAAAGTGATCCGAGCGATTGAAGTGTGTTGGGCGTCGCGGAGGGAGATGACGCAGCTCTGGAAAAGTGGTCGGGATGCGTTGCAAGGGTTCCACATTCTTCGACTCGGGTTGAACCCGGAGAGACAAGCGCTATATGCCCGAATCAATGAACGGGCTTCGCTGATGTTCCAATCCGGGCTTGTCGAAGAAACTCAGACGCTCTGGAATAAGTACGGAGATCGCGCGGGTGCACTATCGTCATCAGGTTATAAGCAGGCACTTCAATATCTGCGAGGAGAAATCACCCGAGAACAAGCAATGAATGCGGCCCAGCAGGCACACCGTAATTATGCCAAGAGGCAGATGACCTGGTTCCGCCGCGAGCCCCACGTGACGTGGTTGTCTGGTTTCGGGAGTGACCCTGCTGTCCAGAATGAGGCATTGTCGATAGTACGCCAGCATCAGTGTCCTGACAGCGCCTGAACACTTCTGCTATTGTCTGGCGTATGCGCAGAAATGGCCTCCTACTGATCGTGATCGCGTCTCTGCTTATCAACCTGTCCTTTGCCAAAGAAAAATATCAGAAGCCCGGTCCGTTGCACCTCGAACGTGACGGCGAGAAGTGGGCAGAAAAAACGTTGCGAAAAATGTCACAAGAGGAAAAGGTGGGGCAATTGTTCATGATCTGGGTGCGAGCCCGATTTGTGAACATCGATAGCCCTGATTACGCGCAGCTCCGAGACACGATTCGCCGAGACCACATCGGATCACTTGCCATGACGGTCCCGGTTGATGGTCCCTTTCTGATCAAAAGTGAGCCGTACGAAGCAGCTATGCTTCTGAACCAGCTGCAGCGGGACTCGAAGCTTCCCCTAATGATTGCGGCCGATTTCGAGCGCGGTGTTTCCATGCGCCTCTACGGCACGACCGTATTTCCTCATGCGATGGCATTCGGAGCTGCTGGCAAGCAGGATTATGCCGAGCGCTTCGGCAAGGTTACGGCTCGAGAAGCGCGCGCAGTCGGAGTGCATTGGAATTTCTTTCCTGACGCCGACGTGAACTCCAATCCAGCGAACCCCATCATCAATACACGATCGTTCGGCGAGAACCCGGAGGCAGTGGGCAATTTGGTCGTGTCATATATCCAAGGCGCGCACGCCGAAGGCATGATGACAACGGCGAAGCACTTTCCTGGGCACGGCGATACCGATACCGACTCTCATCTCGGAGTGGCTCGTGTCGGCGGAAATCTTGCCCGCCTTCAATCTGTGGAGCTGCCCCCTTTTCGCAAGGCGGTCGAGGCGGGAGTCGACTCGATCATGGTTGCGCATGTCTCAGTGCCTGCATTGGAAGCTGATCCCAACAAAGTGGCCACTGTTTCGCCAGCTATCGTTACAGATCTCCTGGAAAAGCAGTTGGGATTTAAGGGCATTGTGGTGACAGATGCGCTGGACATGGCAGGGCTGACGCGGCTCTATGCTGCCAATATTGGACGGGCTGCAGTGGACGCCTTTAAGGCCGGAAGTGATCTCTTGATCATTCCGGCAGATCTGGAAGGTTCATACAAATCGATGTTGGACGCGGTGAAGACTGGTGAGATCAGCCAGCAGAGAGTGGACGAGTCAGTTCTCAAGCTATTGAAAGCCAAAGCATCTCTGGGGTTACACAAAACCCGGCTTGTTAACGTCGAGGAACTCTCAAAGCAGGTAGGTAAGCCCGACGATATCGCTTTTGGCGAGGAGGTGGCTGACGCCGCCGTCACTCTGGTCCGTGACAACGGACACCTCCTGCCCTTGAAGCGTCAGGGAACTGTCGACACCGGCCTTCCGTATCAACACACGGAGGAGATTCATAATCGGTTGGTAACGGTCATTTTCTCCGACGACATGCGTATGGAGTCGGGACGTGCTTTCGAGCGAGCTCTGCGGATGCGGGTTCCCGATGCAAATGTGATCTACGTCGACCCGCGAACAGCGGGAGCGATGTCGAAAGAGGTGCTGACAACGGTTCAGCAGGCACAAGCAGTAATTGCAGCTGTTTATGTTGTCCCCACTCCGGGCAAGATGGCGAACTCTGTCGGATTAGTAGATGCTACGGGAAACCTGCTGGAGAGTTTGGTAGTGGGTGTGGGCGACAAGATGATTGTGGTCGCGATGGGCAATCCTTATGTTGCCGCTGACTTTTCAGGCATTCAAAATTATATCTGTACCTTTTCCAATGCCAGTGTTTCCGAGATAAGTGCAGTGAAAGCGCTGTTTGGGGAGATTGCGATCCGCGGACATTTACCTGTAACCATTCCCAATATCGCGCAACGGGGTGCAGGAATCGAGCGTCCGGCACAAGCTGCCGGCGGAGTTTCTTATGAGAAAACCAAGCATTCTGGTGAGTAGATGCGCAGTTGTTGTGCTGACAATGCTGGTGATTTTGCCGGGCTGTAAGATCAACGTCAAAAAGGACGCCGAAGAACAAGACAAGCGGGTGGACATCAGCACTCCCATTGGTGGGATTCATGTGAGTAATGGACTCGACGCTCGGGACTTGGGCGTGGCGGTTTATCCAGGAGCACGTCCCCGGCAGGAAAAGGACAATGACGAAAAGGGCGCCAACGTCAACATTTCTAGTCCATATTTCGGCATTAAAGTCGCGGCGCAGGAGTATGAGTCTGACGATTCGATGGACAAAGTCATCACCTTCTACACGGATCAGCTCAAAAAATATGGGGCAGTCGTCAAATGTCATGGCAAATGGAAAGGCAAGGATGCGAACGCGCAGGTTGGCCATGACTCCGGCAAGCACTCGCATGAGGTGACTTGCGATAAAGACAGCTCCGGCGATTCCATCGAACTGAAGGTGGGTACCGAAGAAAATCAGCACCTGGTCGCAATTGAACCACAGGGAAAAGGATGCAAGTTCGCGCTGGTTCGCGTAGAAGTCCGGGGGGAAGAGGACACGATCTAAGATGCGAGACAGTTTACGCTGCTATCTAGTGAGGGCGGACGGAGAAGCATCTGACCGCGCCTTGCACGTGCGTTCTGCGTGCTGTAATTTGAGTTGAGTGGAACATCCCTGTCATCGATGCGGCTCAGCCGTTGAAGACGGCATTCTTTTTTGCCAAAACTGCGGGGCCCCGCAGATCCGTGTACCCTCTTCCGAGCCCGTCCTGGATGTAGAGAGAAGCGAGCTTTCTGGCAATTCTGAACCAGCCGCGCTATCGTTGCAGTCCAGCCATCCGATCCTCTCGGATAGAATCGACTGGTCGAATGCGTTACGAGCCGCTCTCTTATGCGGTTTTCTGGAAGCGGTCTTCAGCCTCTTCGGATTGGGGATAATTGCCGGCGGCGCCTTAAGTGTCGCGCTCTATCGACGGCGGCAATCCGAGGTGCCGGTCAGCGTCAGCATGGGAGCCCGCTTAGGCGCAATTAGCGGTGGGATGGCATGGTTATTCCTGACCCTGATCACGACGATTGGCGCGCTTGCGTTCAGGACCGGTGACCAGATACGCCAGTTGATTTTCCAGTCAATGGAACAGGCTGCGGCGCGTAACCCGACTGTCCAGGCGCAAGAACTGATGCAGTACGTGAAAACGCAGGACGGATTCGCGGTGATGCTTGCGTTGATCCTGTTCATGACGCTCTTCTTTTTCGTGGTGTTATCAACGCTCGGCGGCATGCTAGGGTCCACGCTTTTCAGCAGGCGGACGCGCTAGCTACTTCAATCTTTCACCCGCGGCGGCTGCTTGCACCGCATCCTCGTCGGCGCGTATGATGCAGCGTTCATGGCTTCGCGGCCCAACTCTCGTCAAACAAACTTGCGCGAGAAAGCGCAGATCATGTCTGCTTCCGAGATCGAGCGCACCCTGGTTCGTCTTGCGCATGAAATGATTGAGAAGAACAACGGGATAGGGGACTTGGGTCTGGTCGGGATTCGCCGCAGAGGCGTTCCGATCGCTCAGCGTCTTGCAAGCATCATCCAGCGAATTGAAAAAGAGCCAGTCCCGGTAGGCACTCTGGATATCACCCTGTATCGCGACGACCTCTCCACTCTGGGTCCGAAACCAGTGGTGCAAAAAACCGAAATCGGATTCGACATCACAGACAAAAGCATCGTGCTGGTCGACGATGTTCTCTATACGGGCCGAACTGCACGCGCCGCGATGGACGCGCTGTTTCGCCACGGACGTCCACGCCTGGTTCAGCTGTGCGCGCTTATTGATCGCGGTCATCGCGAGCTTCCCATTGAAGCCATGTACGTGGGCCGCAAAGTACAAACGACGAGCAGGGAAATTGTCGAAGTAAAGGTTCGCGAGGTTGACGATACGGAGAAAGTTCTTTTGGTAGAACGCGAGGCGTAGGGCTTCAATGGCCTTCGCGGAATCAGATTGCTTGCGTTGAAGATGAAAAAAGCTGCCCGTGGCTCACTGCTCGGAATCGAACATCTACAGCGAGATGAAATTCTGGGGCTCCTGAGAGCAGCCCGCCGAATGAACCCGCAAAGGCCGCGTCCATTGCTACGACGGAAGCGGATCATCCTCCTTTTTTATGAGCCCTCGACTCGGACCCGCAGTTCGTTTGAGATTGCGGCGAAGACCCTGGGGGGAACTACAGTGCTGGTCCAGTCCAGCGGTTCAAGCATTGAGAAAGGCGAATCTTTGCTGGATACCGGATACACTCTGCGCGCGGTGGGCGCCGATGCCATTGTTATACGCCATCCTAATGCGGGCGCGCCTCATCTGCTGGCTGCGAATCTGGACATTCCCGTGATTAATGCCGGGGACGGCATGCACGAGCATCCGTCGCAAGCCCTGCTTGATGCCTACACAATTCTTACCCACAAAAAGAGGTTCGCAGGTTTAAAAGTTGCCATCATCGGCGATATCTATCACAGCCGAGTGGCGCGCTCCGCCTGCCATCTCCTGAGCAAGTTTGGAGTCGCGATCACTCTATGTGGGTCCCCGGAGTTTGTGCCCGAGCTCGCGGCCACAATTGCTCATGGTGTACGCGTCACACGCAGCCTGGAAGATGCAATTCAAGGTGTCGACGTGATTATGTTGCTGCGCGTCCAAAAGGAAAGACTTGCGGGAAAGAACATTGGACTAGATGACTACATTACCCGGTATCAGATGACGCCGGAACGGCTGAAGCTCGCGAAGAGAGACGCAATCGTGATGCACCCCGGACCGATCATCCGCGGGTTGGAATTGACGGGCGAAGTTGCGGATTGTCCGCAGTCGGTAATCGTGGAGGAAGTAGCCAGCGGCGTACCTGTAAGAATGGCGATTCTTGCTCGAGCGATGGGAAAAGTTTAGTCGGAGATCTGCTTGTCAGAACGTGGGAATTCGAGTCTGTTGATTAGGGGCGGACATGTGATCGACCCCATGTCAGGCATCAATGCGCCCATGGATGTGTTGTTAGCTGACGGGGTCGTAGTGCATATTGCACCGCCTAAGAAGATTCGGGGCGGTGCCGATGCGACCTTCGACGCTCGCGGTTTGGTTGTTGCTCCCGGATTCATCGATCTGCATGTTCATCTGCGCGAGCCCGGCCAGAGCTATAAAGAGACCATTGCCAGTGGAACTGCAGCGGCTGCTGCGGGCGGCTTCACATCCGTGTGCTGCATGCCAAACACTGTGCCGGTAGTCGACTCTGGAGAGTGGGTGAACTGGCTTCAGCGGCCTGAGCGAGGCGCCGTTGTTAATGTTTTTCCGATTGCGGCAGCTACGGTTGATAGCACAGGCGAGCAGTTGACCGATTTCAAGGGTCTGAAGGAAGCCGGAGCCGTGGCTGTTACCGACGATGGGAAACCAATTTTGCAAGATCACATGATGCGTGACGCTTTACGCATGGCCGCGGAACAAGACTTACCGGTTATTCAGCACGCCGAGGACACACGGCTGACGGGACATTGCAGCATGAACAACGGGCCGACGGCATTTCGGTTGGGGCTCAGAGGCATGCCCGCAGCAGCCGAAGCGGACACCGTGGAGCGCGACGTACGGCTCTCAGCAGATACCGGCGGCCGCTTGCATGTCGCCCACGTTTCTACAGCGGATGCGCTGAAAGCGATTCACAGAGGCAAGCGTGCAAGAACTCGTGTCACCTCGGAAGTCACGCCTCATCACTTCACTTTGATCGATGAAAGCGTGGGGGAGTATGACTCGAATCACAAGATGAATCCTCCCTTGCGATCAGCCGCTGATCTGGAGGCTATAGTGGCGGCCCTGGCTGACGGGACGATCGATGCCATTGCCACAGATCATGCTCCCCACGCTCTTCATGAGAAGCAGATGGAATTTGAGCGAGCGCCCTTTGGTATAACGGGATTGGAAACCGCTCTGGGATTGGCGATAACGCAGCTGCATGCAGGTCGCAAGATCCCTCTGACCAGAATCGTGGAGCTCTTCACTGCTGGTCCAGCTCGAGTGGTTGAACTAAAAGGTCGCGGTACACTGGCCCGCGGCAGCTACGCAGACGTCACGATCTTCGATCCAAAGAAGCGTTGGACATTCGAAGCAACCAAATCGCGTTCCAAATCCCGCAACACTCCCTTTGATGGATGGAAGCTCACGGGAAAGGTCACAGCCGCGATCGTGGGCGGTCGGTTCGCATATCGAGCCGACTGACGATTGAACATCGCCAATTTACTTGCTCAATTGCTCAGAATTCCCATGCGCTTGCCCACTCTATTCATCACTTCCAGAGCCTGCCCAAGTTCATCCTGAGTGTGAGTGGCAGTCATGATGGTGCGAATGCGAGCTTTTCCTTCGGGTACGGTGGGGAAAGCAATTCCGGTTCCGAACACCCCCTCTTTGAACAGCTCCCGTGAAAACTCCATCGTGAGACGGCCATCGCCGATGATGATCGGCGTAATAGGCGTCTCGCTAGCAGGAGTATTAGTTCCGCCAATGTTGAAGCCTAAATTGGCGAGCTCTTTTTTCCAGAACCGGGTGTTCTCCCACAGTCGGTCCATCCGCTCCGGTTCCTGCTCCAAAACTTCGAACGCCGCGATACAGGTTGCTGCCACTGAGGGCGGATGAGAAGTGGAAAAGAGGAAAGGTCGCGCACGGTGATACAGGAAGTCGATGAGATCGCGAGAACCGCAAACATAACCCCCGAGGGCGCCGATGGCCTTGGAGAGCGTGCCAACTTGGACGTCAACGCGGCCGTGCACGTGGAAGTGATCGATTGTTCCTCGGCCATTCCGGCCAAGAACTCCTGAGGCGTGCGCGTCATCGACCATCATAATGGCTCCATATTTTTCGGCCAAATTGCACAATGCTGGCAGTGGACCAATGTCGCCATCCATCGAGAACACGCCGTCAGTAATCAGAAGTCTACGTCCGGGTTGAGCTTTGATGCTGGCTAGTTGCTCTTCCGCGTGCGCGACGTCTTTGTGCCGGAAGACCAGAATCTTAGCCCTCGATAAACGCGCGCCGTCAATAATGGAGGCGTGATTCAGTTCGTCGGAAACGATGAAATCCTCTTTACCCAAAATTGCTGAAACAGTGCCTGCATTGGCCGTGAACCCAGATTGAAAGACGACGCAGGCCTCGACATTCTTGAACCGAGCGATCCTCTCCTCGAGTTCCATGTGAATCTTCATTGTCCCCGCAATAGTGCGCACTGCGCCTGAGCCTACGCCATATTTTCGCGTCGCTTCGAGCGCAGCTTCCCGCAGTTTCGGATGTGTGGTTAAGCCCAGATAATTGTTGGAAGCGAGGTTGATTACTTTTTTCCCGTCGAAGGTGCAGACCGGAGCCTGCTCGTCATCCAACACACGCAAATGAAAGTGCGTGCCTTTGGCTTTCAGATCATTTAGTTGTTCAGTGAGATAAGAGAGAGGATTCGTGCGCGTGGGAGTCTGAGTCGCCATATTTCCTGCCTAAAGTCAGTTCATTTCGTGCCATTGGGATAGAGCAGAATCTTGCTGGCTTCGCCGGACGTGAGCCGTTCCATGCCCTTGCTGAAGTCCGCCATCGACATGCGATCGGTGATGACGGGATGCAGGTCAAGTTTGCCGCTCTTGAGCAACGCCGTCATCTGATACCAGGTCTGATACATACGACGGCCGTTGATGCCTTGAATCGTGATGCCTTTAAAGATGATGTCCTCGGAGAAATTTAAGGAGATTGGTTTTGATGTTAGCCCTAGCAACGAGATACGACCACCTCGGCGAACGACGTCGAAGGCAGTTCGGATCGCCGTAGGGTGTCCTGCCATCTCGAGCACGACGTCGACGCCAAGACCCCCAGTCTGCTCCATCACGATTTTCGTAACATCGTCGTTCGAGGGATCGAGAACAAAGTCGGCCTTCATCTGTTGCGCAATGCGGCGTCTATACTGATTGACTTCGATAGCAAAAACGGTGGACGCTCCTACCGCGCGCGCCACCGCAATCGAGAACAGCCCGATAGGGCCGCAACCCGTGACGGCCACAGTTTTCGCGGCGATCTCTCCGGCCAAGACCGTGTGTACTGCATTGCCCAATGGATCCAGAATAGAGGCATATTCCTGAGGAATAGCCGGATCGAGCTTCCAGATGTTCGATTCCGGTATTCGAACATACTCGGCGAAGGCGCCATCGGCATCGACGCCGATAATTTTGACGAGCTGGCAGATGTGCGCCTCTCCCGTGCGGCACTGCAAACACTTACCGCAGGCGACATGCATTTCTGCGGAAACGAAGTCTCCTTCTTTGACACTGGTAACTTCATTCCCGTAAGCCACCACTTCCCCGCAAAATTCGTGTCCGGGAATCAATGGTGGGCGAATGCGGCCCTGAGCCCAACGGTCCCAATTGTAGATATGTAAGTCGGTTCCACAGATGGACGCGACTTTCACCTTGACGAGTACATCGGTGAGACCAATTTGGGGAATGGCGACGTCCCGGATCTCAACCCCGGGTTTCGCTTGCGGCTTCATCACCGCCATCATGGTTTTGGACATCATGCCGCCCTACGAGCTGTGGGTTCACAGAGGAAAACTGTTAATTCTAGCATTGCAAGAAGTGGCCCACCTTCAGAAAGACTCGCTTTTCTCTGCATGCTGCTTTTCAACCATGCGGCGGTTGAACTCTTCTGATTTGCCTTTGGGAACGCTGATAGATTTCCACTCGGTCGAACGGAAGTGCTTGGCGAGGAGGACGATTTGTCCGCAATGGTAAGCGTAGTGGGCAATCTGGCGATTGATAGCCTGCAGCACCGAGTGCGGTTCGGCGCGGATGTACACGGTTCGGCTCAGATCCTGCGGCTGCAGCGAGCCGACTGCGGCAAATACGTGGTTCCAGCCCTCTTCCCACCAGCGCATAACGTCAGCGCGCGTAGTCTGCGCAGTTACTTCGAATTCCCGGTCACGGTGGCGATCGGGCTTCTCACCGTCGCTCGTCAGAAAATCTACGAAGCGGGAACGCATGTTGCCGGCGAGATGCTTCACGATAATGGCAACTGAGTTAGCTTCTGCATCGAGCGTCATGAAGATCTCTTCATCTTGGAGCTGTGAAAGCGCGCCTTCCGTAAGCCTTTTGTGGCCTCGAAACTGTCGCATCGCCTCGTCCAGGTACTGAGACGCGAGGTCGTTCACGTTCTGTTCTGTCATATTGTTCTTTTTATTCGATCACAACTGCTTATTGGATGCCGAATCCTCCACCGCCGGGACTCTCAATGCGAAGGCGGTCACCCTTCTTCAACCGGATACTGAACCTGCCTGAAAGCTTCTCCACGGAGCCATCCTGACGAAAGGTGCATGCGGCACCGGGTTTGCCGGCTTGGCCTCCCGCGAGTCCGAACGGGCGAGAGTTACGTCGGTCTGCGAGCAGGGTAGCATCACAGTCCGCTAGTACTTCGATTTCTCGAATGAGACCATCTCCTCCGCGATGCTTCCCGATCCCACCGGAGCCTGATCGAATCTCATAGCGTCGAACCCGCAACGGATACGCATATTCAAGAGCTTCTGCCGGTGTGTTCAAGGAGTTTGTCATGTGGGTATGGACACCGGAAACCCCCGCCTTCGTGGGGCGAGCACCCATTGCCCCGGCAATCGTTTCGTAATAAGCGAACGGCTCACTCGTACGGGGATCAATTCCTCCCATGGTTACATTGTTCATGGTGCCGGAAGCGGCAGCGGGTATGCGATTTGGAACGGCTTGAGCCAACGCGCGCATTAACACATCCACTATTCTTTGAGACGTTTCGACATTTCCTCCAGCAACTGCTGCTGGAGGATTGGCATTGACAACGCTGCCTTTGGGAGCCACGACGCGAACAGGACGCATCAAACCGGCTGTCGCCGGAACGTCCTCGGCCAGCAGACAGCGGAGCACGTAGAAGCAGGCCGAATATGTGATCGCCTCGACAGCGTTAATGCTGCTTTCGACTTGCGGCTCGCTTCCAGTAAAGTCGATCGTGACCAAGGGACTCGCGGTCCTAGAGTTAAATTGCCGACCAGTGTGCGGTCTTTTTCCAGAAAAGTTGATCGAAGCTGCGATACGTACCGGACCCTCATTCGGATCATCGCTATCAAGGAAGTCCTCGGCGCTCACGGTTCCCGGTGGTACGGATTCAAGAAACAGGCGCATCATCGCCTCGGAGTATTCCAGCACATTCGTGGCAGCCTGTTTGGCGCGGTCGATACCGTAACGGCCACACACCTCCCTCACACGTGCTTCGCCGGCATGACACGCTGCGATTTGCGCTCGTAGATCACCCTCGCGTTCCGATGGAGTACGAACGTTGCTCACCAGCAGTGCGAGCACGTCGGGGTCAGTTCGCCCCTTGCGCACAAGCATAACCGGCGGTATTCGCAGACCTTCCTGGTAGATCTCCCGCGATAGACCCATGGATCCCGGAAAGGCCCCGCCAATATCAGAATGGTGTGCTCGCGATGCAACGTAAAAGTCAGGCTCCGGCTTTCCGCGCCGGCGCGGGCGCCCGATGTAAACCGGGGCGACCAGGGTGATGTCCGGGAGGTGAGTGCCTCCGCAGAATGGATCGTTGAGCATGGCGATGTCGCCGGGATGAAACTGCAAGTGGTCCACGGCCGCTTGCACCGACATGGGCATGGAGCCGAGGTGCACCGGCATGTGATCGCCCATTGCGATAACCTGGCCGGCGGAATCAAATATCGCGCAAGAATAATCTCGACGTTCCTTAATGTTGGGAGAAAAAGCGGTTCGCCGCAGGGCTGCTCCCATTTCTTCCGCAATGGAATGGTAGAGATTCTTGAAAATCTCGAGTTCGATTGGATCGCGCAAGATGCAAGCAGTCTATGACAAGAGAGATCTCCCCGGCAGCGGGATAGCGAGTCCCATAAAAAGGTATTGACAGTAGGGATAATAGACCGCAATATCTTGGACCAGCAGTATTGCCCATCCTATAAGTTGGGCATTTAGGGATCAAGGGCCCCAATCGTTCGCAACTCCTTGCAAGGGAGAAATCGTTCACGGAGGAAACATGCCAGCAAAGAAGAAAGCGGCTAAGAAGAAAAAGAAACACTAAAACAAATGGGTCAGTAGTATAGCGGCCTCCACGGAGAAGCACCTCTGCGGAGGCTTTTCCGTGTTTCGTCTCATCGCTGCTTTTCGATTCTCATTTCGAAGACACAGGTAATCGTGCTATTAATCTGGAACTGGGGGTGTGCTAGGCTCGTCAGGAACTTCGCGCTCCTCTGGGGGGAATGATGAACACACAAAACAAGAAATCCACCCGGAAAGGGAAAAAGAGCAGCGACATTGTCATCCCCGACAAACTCTATTTCCGCATCGGCGAGGTCGCTCGCCTCTGCCATTTGCCTGCGTACGTGCTGCGCTTCTGGGAAACCGAGTTCCCCCAATTGAAGCCTGTCAAGAGCAGCACCGGACAGCGCATGTACCGGCGGCGCGACGTGAGCGATGTACTTAAGATTCGCCAACTTCTTTATGAAGAAGGTTTCACCATTGCCGGTGCGCGTCATCAGTTACGCGCTGACGCGCAAACTGAGAAAAAGCAACAGACTCCCCTTCCTTTTCCTTCCCACGATCCAAGCCAGTTAACACACATTCGACACGGATTACAGGAGATCCTCGGCATCCTCTCGGCGCGCCATTAGCCTTCTTGCCTCTTCTGCTAACTCGAGATCCTGGTATGCAGCCGAAGGTAGGCGCGGAGATCTCTCATCAGAGTAGCCTCTGGATTGCGCAACGGGTTGGGAATTCGACCAACTATTACAGAGCTAAACGAGATTGCAGTGCGGGCGCATGCCAGCGATGCACAGGGCACGGCTACTACTACTCAGGCGAAAGATCAACGAGCTATGTCGAGATGCTTGCTTCTTGAGCAGGTCTCGAAACTTCGAGGTTCGAACTCTCACCCAGCCGGATACGGCAGGCTCGCTGGGTTTCTTGGATCAATTCGTCCGCGGATTTAGTTTGCTTCTCCCCTGCCATGACCGACCCAGCAGCCAATGCGAAACGAAGGGCGTCAGTATGATCGTCGAAGTAGAGGATCACTTTCCTGGAAGCCATCTACACTTCTCCTGGACACATGATTGCGGCGCGTGATCTTGGTTGCCATTTTGGGGACGAAAAGCCGATTAGGTAAGTGCTGTCCTTGGTACTACAGCGTTCCACCTAGAAGAAACGTCCAACAAAGACCTTCATGAGACAAAAGTAACGGCGCTCTGCTTTTTTAATCTTGACGCTACAAAGACGCGCGGGGCAAACTCAGAGTACCCGTATTCGTCTCGCGTCGGAGTTCTATGGAGGCAGTTGGTTACCCGATCATCGTGCAGTTTTGCCTCGTCTTTGGCATGGTTGGCCTCTTCTGGCCGGAGAAGGTGAAGCCTGTCTTCGAACTGCTGATGTTCCCCTGGTTCCCTACCTATCGTACGGTCAAAATTCACAGCATCGGCGCTCTCGCCATGTCAGCGTTACTTTTCCTCGCGTGGGTTGTTCGTACCTATTAACCGTCTTCGTGCTCTGCGCAGAGATTTGCAAAAGGGCAGATTGAAAGTGCTTTCCCTCCCACCCCAGTTAAGCCGTTTTGAGCTGGGCACCGCGAGAGCCAGCAGGCTAACCCGTGAGCGGGGTCGAGGACCTTCGCGACGAACATTAAGGAGTATTGGTCGGGACGGGCAGATTTGAACTGCCGACCCCTCGCACCCCAAGCGAGTGCTCTACCAGGCTGAGCAGTCGAAAGGACTTAGCACAACTTTCTCCGAATTTGATTACTCGCTTCGGAGGAAGTCATGAGCTTCGCTCAGTTCATTCGGGAACGCAAGTACCTCACCAACGTTTCAGCAGCAACCCTTGAGTGGTACAAGTACAGTTTTAAGTGGCTGCGCACAGAGTCGCCTT
>JBLNFC010000559.1:0-3841 GCA_050263355.1 Acidobacteriota bacterium | reverse complement strand
GCAGCCATTTCCGATATTCAAGAATATCCTTTCTTGTGAGATCCACAACGTTGATGCGGTGCGGTCCGCCGTTCAGGTTCCATTCGTGAAACTGGCGCAGCGTGTGCTCATAGAGCTCATGGGTTTCTGGCCGATTTGAGAGTTTCACGTCTTCCAGCCACACATGGGCAGCTGCTTTTATCGAAAGAATAGGCATATCGATTTGCTTGACCGGTATGCCCTTCGCTCGCGCGATCAAATATGTGGATTCAAAGTCGGCGGCATTCACCGCCTCTTGGGCACTGGGTCCGATCTTTCTCCAGATCTCTCTATTGTCCTCATAACGATGGAGGTAGAAGTTGCCCTCGGGGTGATGTTCTTCCCTGCCTTCGATAACCAATTAGGCTTTATTTTCCCGTTCTTGCCGACGCACGGTTTGCCAATAGCGCCACTTCTTGCCAACACGGACATACTTCCACACGGACACGCGCCTGTTCATGGGCGAATCCTTTCCGCCCTTGAAACGTATCCCGGAATACTAGGGAAGTACTGGGTAAACGACCGTAACCGGTTGAAACCAAAGTTGCTGGTGCCGGGAGGGGGAATCGAACCCCCACGCTCTGTTAAGAGCTTCGGATTTTAAGTCCGATGCGTCTGCCAATTCCGCCATCCCGGCTGGTCAGCCAATTTTACCCTACACAGTATTTTGAGGCGGCTTAGGAAGAATGCGGGATTCTATTCGCTTCGCCAGAGAAGAGCTTACGAGCGGGTGGGGATCGAGGCGCGCGGGGTGGCGTGACGCTTCTACGTCTCCAAGGTGGACTCGGCATGCTCCGCGACGTCAGGGTTGCGCTGCTTGCGGAGTTCTTCCAGGAACTGAGCTGTTGGTAAATCAGATTTGTATGCAAACAGTTCGAGCAGCGGATCTTCGATGTCCCTACTTAGATCAGTGGCGAGGGAGCCAGCGGGCTCGAGGCCATCGGGTTCGACGTAAAGTTCGGGAGCCACGCCATTGGAATTCATCAAGGCCTGGATGAAGTTTTCTACCTGCTTATGTTGCTCAGCCGTGTTTTGATTGAAAACCACGCCCATCCCGACATCGGGATGCATTACTTTGACTAATCCGGAAGCCTGGACTTGCAGATCACCCACCCGCATAGAGAGATCAATACGCGCGCGCACGGGAAATGGTGAAGGGGTTTCGAGGTAACAACCTCCCAAGCTGAGATCGGTCAGCTTGCAGGGCGCTGGCGGATCGTCATCATTGTCGGATGAATTCTTTTTCAACCACGCTTTCAAATCATGGCGGGTATTTGCGGGCAAGTCCATAAAGCGGATACCGGCTTGACCGTTTGGGTTCTCCCAAGCCAGCTCCGCGTCAGCCTCAATGAGGCGTGTGGCGCCGGGCAACTTGAATTGCAGGTGCAGGGGACCGCGAACCCGGCCGTGGCGGGGCAGGCGGACACCTATTCCGTCTTCGCTGAGATCGGAACTCACCGTTCGTTGCAGTTCGCTGTGTTCCGCATTCTTAAAGCGATACATGATGGGCATTTCGACAGGAACCCGACAGGCGCGCCGGCGCTCACATTTCATCAAGGCGCGTGCCGCTCGAAAACTGCACTTGGCGCGCTCCGCCGAAATAGGCTTATAGAGGACGAAGTGCGCTCCCAGTCCAAATGCTGCACGGACATCGCTTTGCTCATCGATGATGGCAACCGCTACAGCTTTCTTGTTGGAAGGAGCATGGCGAGCTGCCTTGAGAATTTGGCTGGCTACTTCGGAATCTTCACAGTCGACTATGACTGCTTCGAAGCGGCGGCGGCTCAGCTTCTGGATCGCCAATTCTGCATCGGAGCACAGTTCGACGGCGATTTCCAGGTCATTGAGGACGCGTCGCAAGACACGAACGATCTTCTCGTCAGAACAGAGCACGAGCGCTTGCAGATTCATAGCCGATTTCATGGTAGGGCGGGACGCATTACCGTCCAAGTTACCTAGGTAATAGGATTACGGAGCTGAGAGCCCGGGGCGAGGCGCTGAGAGCCTGCCAACAAGCAGGGTTCACCTGCCTGCCGCGTGCGCCTGCTCATCTTCTTCATCGGTCAGCAGATGGGCGATGGAACGCAACTCCTCAGCGGCAGCCTGAAGCTGGGCGATCTGTTTGCCAAGTGTCTCCAGCTGCGCTTTCTTCCGGCGTAACACTTCATTGATGTCTTTCACGGTTCCCCTCCTTGCCGCAATCTAAGCGGCGGCTCGACAAGCGTCAATCATCGAACGTGCAGGACCGATTACCTGCGTAACCGGTTTTTTGAGTTACAGCTCGATTCGCAGCTGGCGAAAATGAAAAAGTACGCAGTCGCTTACTAGAGCGATTGGGAATATGCGGTGGTGGCCGAGCGCTACATGAGCGGTCAAGACGCCGCTCCGCGCTACTGTACCCGACGAGTTTCTTGTCAAAATGCGTACTTGGGTTGACACTCGGTTTACAAGTCGAAACTGCTCCTGAAGGACCCGGGGCATGGGCCCGGGTTGCACCCGGAACCGATCCGGACGACGAAAAGCGCGTTTATTGTGTTTGAGTTCTCTTCATTTCGGCTGTTCTCGAAGTTCCATCGCCGACAGATGTCCGTCATTTTCTTGGGCGTGGCGCTGCTGTTAGTGGAAGGCATGGCGGGCACCGAAAAGCGGATTTCGATTTACTCGCCCGTGGCGGACTATTCATTGAACGTAATTGACAGAGATGGGCGAGAGTACGTCGGCCTCCTGGAGGTGTTGGAGCCCATTGGCAGCGTAAGTGCCAAGGTGGATCGCGAGAACTGGAAGTTGCGTTTCAACAGTATTGAAGCCCAGTTTACGAACGGCGATGCTCATGCCCGCGTGCGGAGCAAAGATGTTGATCTAAGTGCGCGCTTCATTCTCGACAATGGACGCGGCCTGGTTCCAATCGATTCTCTAGTCACGCTATTGCCGCAATTTATTGGGATTCCAGTTGTGTTTCATGTGAACTCGCGCCGCCTCTTCATCAGTGAAGCGGGCACCACCTATACGGCAGAGATGAACAAGTCGACTCCGGGGAAGCTCGTCCTGAATTTCAGCCGTCCCGTAAACCCGAGCATCTCGACGGAACCGGGCAAGCTGAGAATGAGTTTTTTACGCGATCCGTTGCTGCCTTCTGGTCCTCAGACGGTGACCTATAACGAGAAGGAAATTTCTTCGACTACGTTCCAAGAGAGCAACGGTGCCGCCGAGCTGACGATCACAGGCAGTCTGCCGCTTCTGGCGAGCTTCAGCAACGATGGCCGTACGATTACGATTGCCCCGGCACCCGGAGCGGCGCCTGCAGCTGCTCCTGTCGCGCAGGCGCCTGCTCTTCCTTCAACCATTACTGCCGCGCCGGCCGCGCCGCCCCTTACGCCCTCTGCCCCGCCTGCAACGTCCCGATTTATCGTGATGATTGACGCAAGCCATGGAGGGGATGAACGCGGTGCTGCCTTGTCCGACACGTTGGCCGAAAAGGATGTGACGCTGGCGTTCGCCCGAAGGATTCGTCAGGAACTGGAGACCCGCGGCATACCTGCCCTGGTCTTAAGGGATGGCAATGCTACTCTTAGCCTCGATCAGCGCACCGCATCAGTGAATGCGCAGCATCCTGTGCTCTACATCGCGGTACATGCGGCCAACAACAGTTCTGGCGTCCGCGTCTTCACGGCTATGATCCCTCCGGATCTGGGTCCGCGGGGACCGTTTCTTGCCTGGGATGCAGCACAGAGTTCTTCACTGGGAATAAGCCAGCTGTCGGCGGCCGTAATCGTTACCGAACTGCGTAAGAAGATACCAGCTCGAACCTTGGCCGGACCTGTAC
>JBLNFC010000558.1:0-3931 GCA_050263355.1 Acidobacteriota bacterium | reverse complement strand
ATCAATAAAGGCGAAAGCATGACCATGGCCCCGCTGGTCGTGAAGGGGAAAGTGCTTGTAGGGGTGAGCGGCGGGGAATTTGGCGTGCGGGGATGGCTCAAAGCACTCGATGCCAAGAGCGGCAAGGTTGCATGGACAGCTTACACGGCCGGACCTGACAAAGACGTGCTGATCGGCCCGCGTTACAAGCCGTTTTACGCGCAGGATCGCGGTCAGGATCTTGGCGTGAAGTCGTGGCCTCCCGACGCCTGGAAGATCGGCGGAGCAGGAGTCTGGGGCTGGATTTCCTACGATCCCGAACTGAATCTCATTTACTACGGTACGGCGAATCCCGGTCCGTGGGATTCGGACGCTCGGCCCGGCGACAACAAGTTTTCCTCGGGCATTTTTGCCCGCGATCCGGATACAGGCGAAGCTGTCTGGTTTTATCAATTCAGCCCGCACGATCTTTTTGACTACGACGCGGTCAACGAAAACATTCTTCTCGATCTCCCCATCAATGGGCAGACCCGGAAGGTCCTGGTGCACCCCGACCGTAACGGATACGTATACGTAATGGATCGCACCAGTGGTGAGGTCTTATCAGCAAGTCCGTTTGCGCCGATAACTACCAGTCGCGGTGTTGATCTCAAGACTGGTCTCCTGCAGTACGTCGAAGAGAAAGAGCCTCATCGTGGCAAAGTTTCGCGCGAGCTCTGCCCCACTGCTCCGGGCGCGAAAGATTGGCAGCCATCGGCTTTTTCGCCGAAAACAGGATTGGTCTACATCCCCCATAACCATCTCTGCATGGACGAGGAAGATGTTGCTGTCAACTACATCGCGGGCACACCGTATGTCGGCGCCAATGTGGTCATGTACAACGCGCCGGGGGGTTACGGTGGGGAATTTACGGCGTGGGATCCGGTTTCGGGCAAGGTGGTTTGGAAGATTCCGGATCACTTCCCGGTATGGAGCGGGGCGCTTGCAACAGCCGGCGACCTGGTTTTCTACGGCACGCTCGATGGATGGTTCCATGCCGTTGATGCGCGAAGCGGGCAGCAACTGTGGCAGTTCAAGACCGGCTCAGGAATCATCGGGCAACCCATCACGTACAGGGGACCTGACGGCAAACAGTATGTCGCAATTTTGTCCGGCGTAGGTGGTTGGGCAGGAGCCATCGTTGCAGGAGGACTCGACCCGAGAGACAAATCCGCCGCTCTGGGTTTCGTTGGCGCTATGCAGGATCTTCCGAAATACACCACCAGTGGAGGCACGCTGTATGTTTTCCAGCTTCCCTAATGTGGTGGCGCTCCTTGCTGTTTTGGTCATGGCCACGACAAGCTCTTCGTTTGCTCGCGAGTTGCGCGTCTGCGCGGATCCCGACAATCTGCCATTCTCGAATTCCCGGCAGCAGGGTTTTGAAAACCGGATTGCCGAAGTGGTTGCCGGCGATCTTCACGCACAGTTGTCGTACGTGTGGCAGCGCATGGGACGTGGTTTTGTCCGCGAGTATCTCAACAAAGGCGTATGCGACCTGCTGATCGGCGTGCCGCAAGCTTTCAGTCCAGTGCTGGCTACAGCTCCTTACTACCGCTCGACGTACGTTTTCGTGACCCGTCGCGATCGCCAGCTTAAGCCGGCATCATTGGACGATCCAAGCTTGCGCCAGATGAAAATCGGCGTTCAGGTGCTGGAGGAGGATTACACGCCAGCAGCGTCGGCACTGGCACGTCGCGGATTACAGAGTGAAATCGTTGGTTTCGACACGCTGGGAGAGGCCGCGGACTCGATTATCCGCGCGGTCGCAGATCATCGGGTCGACACGGCTGTCGTCTGGGGTCCCCTCGCCGGGTACTTCGCGCGAAAATTCGGGAACTCACTACAAATCGCTCCGGTTGTTCCCGAGGTAGATCCTCCCGGACTGCCGTTCACTTTTGCAATATCGATGGGAGTTCGGAAGGGAAACACTGAACTCCGCAACGAACTGAACGATGTCCTGCAGCGTCGCGGCAGGGATATCCAAAGAATACTGGGCGAATTTGGAGTGCCCCAACTGGAGCTTGCGCCGCCAACAGGAGCAGGTGAGTGATGCGTAACCATGTGAGCATCGCAGTGACAATCCTGCTTCTGCTTAGTATCACCTCGTGCAAGAGAGAGGAGCGCCAACTGCGGCCCGATCCAAACGCCTCGCAAACGTTGAATACAGTTCAGGTAAGCGGGCTCAACCCGGGCGCCAATTCTATTTCCAGTCCTCCGCCGGCGGGCCAGTATGAAGAAAGCGCCTATGCTGTTTCGCAAGGCAAGACGCTTTACAACCAGTACAACTGTGTGGGTTGTCATGCGAACGGCGGTGGCGGTATCGGCCCCCCGCTGATGGACAACAATTGGATTTACGGTAGCGAGCCCGGAAACGTCTTTGCGACGATCATGCAAGGAAGACCGAATGGCATGCCATCGTTCCGCAATCGCATTCCCGAATACCAGGCGTGGGAAATCGCGGCTTACGTGCGGTCGATGAGTGGACTTCTGCCCAAGGATGTAGCGCCTTCGCGCAGCGACCAACTTTATGTGAAACCCGCCGAGCAATCCATGCCTTATCAGGCGCCTGCAGGTGTGACTGGCGAACCGGAGGAGAAGAAGTGATTGGCTTCTCCAGAGTCCCTTTATTAGCTGCCGGCGTGTTCGCGTCCTATCCGGGCGATCATTCGATACTCCATCCTGCTGGCCCGCAGGCGAGCAACATCGAGTGGCTTTACTGGGTGATCTTCTGGATCGTGTTCGTGGTTTACGTAGTGGTCGTGCTTGGCTTCATGCGTGCTGGCGCTCGAACCTATACATCCGCCGATGAAATGCTGCCCATCATGAAAGATGAAGCAGGAGATCGGCGCGCGAGTTGGGCAGTGGGCTCCGCCATCACGATTACGGTGCTAACGCTGTTCGCCGTTCTGGTGATGAGTGAAATCACCGGAAAGAAGGTTGAGGGTGAGACTTCGAAAAACCCTGTCACGATTCAAGTGATAGGCCATCAGTGGTGGTGGGAAGTGATCTATCCCGACCCGCAAGCGGACCAGACGGTTACCACCGCCAATGAAATTCATGTACCCGTGGGAAAGCGGGTTGTCATTCTCACGAATTCTGCTGACGTGATACATAGCTTCTGGGCACCCAGCATTAATGGCAAGCGCGACCTCCTGCCCGGTTACTCCTCTGCGTTCTGGCTTCAGATCGACCAGCCTGGTGTGTACCACGGCCAGTGTGCGGAATTCTGCGGGTTGCAACATGCCCACATGGGCTTCTCGATTGTGGCTGAGCGGGAAGATGCATTTAGCCAGTGGAAAGCGCAGCAACTCAAGCCCGCGCAGGATCCCACCGAACTTGTCACGGTTCATGGGCGCGATGTGTTTCTGACCCATGCTTGCGTGATGTGCCACACCATACGCGGAACCGATGCAGGATCGCGACTGGGTCCGGATCTCACGCACATTGCGAGCCGCCAAATGATCGCGGCGGAAACCCTTCCGAATACACCGGGGGCGCTGGCCGGCTGGATTGTCGACCCGCAGCGAATTAAGCCGGGAAACCGCATGAGCCCAAATCCGCTGCAGCCTGACGATCTTCAGGCGCTGATCACTTACTTGCAGACACTCAAATGAGGCAAATCCGTGGCCATTAGCGAACCTGTTGTCGTACCTCAGAGTGGCGCTGCCGATCGGCTAGCCCGGACGTGGGCGCAACCACGGGGATTCTGGGGATGGTTCCAGAACGTGCATCACACCGCGATAGGCGTTCGCTTCATGGTCACCTCATTCATCTTTTTCCTGCTGGGCGGAGTACTGGCGGCGATGATGCGGTGGCAACTGGTGCGACCTGAGCATAACGCCATCGGGCCCGACCTCTACAACCAGCTTTTCACCGTTCATGGCAGCACGATGATTTTTCTGTTCGCTGTTCC
>JBLNFC010000557.1:0-2895 GCA_050263355.1 Acidobacteriota bacterium | reverse complement strand
GTGCTCCGGTCCGCCGAAGGGCTTCTTCACATATACGACCCAGTCGTGCTGGTGCAACAGGCGCAGGAATCGCGCGAACGAGCGGGGTTCGGCGAGCCACGCCAGCGAGCCGTGGAAGGCGAGCTTCTTCCGGCGGAAAAGGCCTTTCAAAGCTTCGGTGAACTTCCCCCGGAAGACCTCGCTGAGCACCTCTTTGGGGAGGAAGAACCCGGCGGACTTGGGTCGGACCCAGCGTGCGCGGCCGGGGGCGAACCCCCCGGCCGGCACGACGCAATGGATGTGCGGGTGATGACACCCCCGCCCACAATACCCTGAGTGCGGACAGCACGCGCGTCCAGGTCGTCTATCCGTTCCACCCACTCCACGGCGCTGCCCTTCAGATCCTACGCAGACCGAAGCGAGGAGATGGGGCGGTCTGCGTCATCGACCGAATGGGGCGACGACTGAAAATTCCGGTCTGGATGTTGTTGCCGGAATCCGCCGAGATTGAGATTAGCGAGCGAGCGCAATTGAGTAAGCAAGCGCTCCTCGCCCTCGCAGATTTGGTATTCCCGGCCATCGACCGTGTTCACGATACCCTTCTGCAAACGGCAGTTGACGGATGCGAGGGAGGTCGTCGTGGTGCAACTACAACTTCTGGGCATGCTGATCCGAAAGGAAGACGAAGCCGTGCCGATGGACGCAACGACACGCGCCGATCTGGTCGGTCTCATGGCCCGCGTTCTGGTGGTGATGTTTCACGAGGAGGAACGAACCAATGACAGAGGTCTTGTACAGTCCGAAGATCAAGCCGGAGCATTTGGCTCGACGAGCGATTGTTTACCTGCGGCAATCCAGCGACAAACAGGTCCGGCTGAATAGGGAAAGTCAGAACCTGCAGTATGCTGTGGCCGATCGAATGCGTGCCCTGGGTTGGAAGCAAGTGGAGATCATTAACAGTGATTTGGGATCGAGTGCGGGCATCGCGTCCGCTCAACGGGAAGGCTTCGAGCGTGTTCTCAGTTGCGTCGCATTAGGTGAGGTAGGAATCGTCGGCAGCCGGGAGGTCTCACGGCTTTCACGGACGGACAAAGACTGGTGCCGTTTGCTGGAAGTGTGCCAGATCTTTGGCACCCTCATCGCCGACGAGCAACAGGTCTATGATTTGAACTACCTCGACGATCAATTGGTGTTGGGCATCAAAGGGACGCTCAGCGTCGTCGAATTGAAGGTCCTACGCCAAAGGCTGCATGCGGGACAGGAGTCCAAAGCGCGCCGCGGCGAGCTCTTCAAGAGGCTCCCTGTCGGGTATAGTCGTGATCCTCTGGGTAAGATTGTGTTTCATCCCGATCGTCGGGTCTGTGAGGCGATTCAACTCGTATTTGCGAAGTTCCGCGAGAAGTGGAGCATTCGCCAGACATTTCAATGGTTCCGTGATCATGACGTGGAGCTACCAGCCAACCCAATCCAGGGAACGCGGCTTGTGTGGAAGGTCCCCGCGCAAAGCCTGGTCCGCGACATTCTGTGCAATCCCTTCTACGCCGGCGCCTATGTCTGGGGACGCCGTCCGATTGCGACCCGGCTGATCGATGGCCGGCTTGAAAAACGGCAGGGTGCGACGCGCCGGGCCGAAGATTGCCGTGTCTTCATCCGCGATCATCACGTGGGGTATATTGACTGGGCCACGTACGAAGAGAATCAACGCATGACGCGGCGGAACTCGGTTAATTGGCCGGGAGACGAATCGATGGTCGCGATCCGCGCCGGACAAGGGCTTTTGGTGGGCCTTCTGCGGTGTGGACGTTGCGGCCGCAAGCTGCATGTGCGCTATTGGGGCGGCCGAGGCACCAACGCGCGCTATCTCTGCAAGGGCGACTACGACGATGGTGGACAGTATTGTATCGGCTTCGGCGGTGGCTCCGTAGACCGGCGAGTGGGGCAAGAATTGTTGCAAGTGATTTCGCCGTTGGGTGCGGAAGCCAGCCTGCGAGCGCTTGAAGAATTGAGCGCTGGTGACACTGCACAACGGGCCGCCCTGTCTAAGAAACTCGAGCAGCTGGAGTATGAGGCGAAGAAGGCCTTTGAACAGTACGACGCCGTGGACGCTCGGAACCGCCTGGCGGCGAGCGAGTTGGAGCGCCGGTGGAACGAAAAGCTGGAAGAGATCGAAACAGTCAAACAACGGCTTTCCAGCCTGGATCGAACGCGATATTCGGTGACGCCCGAAGAGGAAATACGAATTCGTTCGATGGGCGATAACTTTGCTGACCTGTGGCAAAGTGATCGCTGTCCTCCGACACTCAAAAAGATGATCTTCCGCACGGCGATCGAAGAGATCATCGTGCAAACTGACGCCGAAAACAAGACCCTCCGGTTCATCATCCATTGGAAAGGCGGTGCGCATACTCGATTTGAGATGGATCGGCCTCGCCCGGCTACCGAGACCGCCACACCCATGGATGCGCTCGAAATCATCCGGCGCATGGCGATTCGCCACGGCGACGACCAGATTGCATCCGTGTTGAACCGTCTCGGACACTCCACCGGAAAAGGCAAGCGGTGGAACCAAAACCGTGTGGCAACCGCCCGCCGAAACCATTCAATTGCCGGTCAAAGACGGGCATTGCCCGATCCGGACAGAGTCAGCCTGAGTGAAGCCGCCAAGATCTGCCGCGTAAGCCACCGCACGATCGAACGACTGGCCGAGGCAGGCCTGCTGAAACGTGAGCAATCGGCTCCGCGCGCTCCGTGGGAGATTCGCCGCGCTGATCTGGATGCTGAGCCCGTTCGGAGTATCGTTGAGAGTCTGCGTCGTACTGGCAAGCTGATTCTGCGGGGGGTATGTACGGAGGATCAAGCGGCTCTCTTCACTGAAAACCAAGGACATGATAAGGCCGGGCATCATGAGTGAGGGTT
>JBLNFC010000556.1:0-3176 GCA_050263355.1 Acidobacteriota bacterium | reverse complement strand
ATGTCCGGTATCCTTTGCCGGAGGGCCGTCCTGCTCGGCCGACCATTTATTAAGCAGCCACGACAGCACTATCCAGATCGCGAAGTAAATCACTGCCCGGACGACGAACCAAGTCGGGTGCAGATACGTTCGCGTGATCTCCTGCAGGTGTTTGTCATGCGCGATCTTGTCAGGTTGCGCCCAGACATAGAGGTGGCGCATGCCCAGGATTACCGGAATAAAGAACAACGCCATCATTGGAACTGTTCGGGCACCCGCTTCCAGGATCCTACGTACTGCCTGGCCCCAATCTCCGCCTGTCATGTGGATCAGCATCACGAGCGCCAAACAGCCCAAAGACAGCCCAACCCACAACATGAAGCCGAGAAGGTACGCGGCGTAGAACCTGTCCGGTGAAATGAAAGCTCCGACTACCGACAACACGGCAAAGAGAGCGCCAATAATCAGCGATCGCTGCTGGATGCTCGATGCAGCCGCCGGCATCATCATCTCGGTGCTGTTCCAGCGGGCCGTGTTCATTTCGACCTCTCAACTTTATTCGTGGTTCGTGGGCTTGGCGGAGCCGATTCGGGTAGAAATTCGGGAAGCGTCGCTCCGGACGGAGGATCACCGCGCAGCCTGGGCGCGGGCGAGGGTATTTGCTGACCAGCAGGTATATCGTTGGAAGCGGCATTCTCACTTAGCTGCAGAGCGCGTATGTAAGCGACAATCGCCCAGCGATCTTGAGGGCTTATCTGAGCTGAATAATCTGGCATGACCCCGAAACCATGGGTGATCACATCGAAGAAGTAGCCGAGAGGCGCCTTCTGCAGCCGCGCGATGTGGAACGATGGTGGCATCTTGGCGAATCCCCGCGAGGGGACAATGCCCTTCCCGTCTCCCAGGCGTGAGTGGCAAGGCGTGCAGTAAATGTTGAATCGCTCTCGGCCCCGCGCCAGCACTTCGCGTGTCGCTGGAAACGGCATGTAGTCGCCAGGAGTAGCGCTGTTTCCCATCATCCCGGTGTAGAGATAGGCATCCTCGTGCAACTGGCCACGTGCGACGGTACCCTCAACCAACGGCCGCGATGAGCGAAGATCCGTATAGAAGTCGCTCTTGGATAGCGGCTTGAAGCGAGGCTGGTCGTGCATGTCCTGCCGGCATCCCGCGAACAGCAGAAGCCCGCATAGCATAGCCGGGAACATTTGTCGCATGTTCATCATGAGGCCTTAGCTCGGGACCTCCGATAAGGAACGCGGGTGCAGATGCTCAAGGAAACGCCGCGTTTCCGTCCGCTCGTATTTGGCGTCGGACGAAAAGACGATCAGGAAAAATCGGTCCTTGCTCGCGAAGGCGAACCGCGGGACGTTGAACACTGGGTGATAGGGCATGGGGAGCCCATTGAGCGCGAGCATCCCAAATACCGCGGCTACACCCGCAAACAAAATCGTCATCTCGAACGTGACAACGATGAAAGCCGGCCAGGAGTTCAGGGGCCTCCCGCCTACGTTGACGGGGTAGGCAATCGCTGAAATCCAGTACTGCATGAGATATCCCGTCAGGCCGCCGAGAATTCCGCCCACTAGAACTACCAGGGGTACGCCGTTCTTCTGGAATCCAATGGCTTCCGGAAGCTCTTCAATAGGAAACGGACTGTACGCGTCGATCTTTTTGTAACCCGCGTTCAGAGTTTCCCTTGCCGCTTCCACTAGCGCCGTTGGATTGTCGAACTCGGCCATAACTCCGTAAATCGGATCGCGCTTCATTCGGCCTTCACCTCCGCTTGCGGCAAGAGAGTGCGGATTTCGAAAATCGAAATCATCGGCAGAATGCGTACGAACAGGAACATGGCACAAAGAAACATACCAATGGTGCCGATGAACGTCATCCAATCCCAGCGGGTCGGGTAGTACATGCCGAATGACGATGTCAGGTAGTCGCGGTGCAGACTAACCACCACGATGATAAAGCGCTCTAGCCACATGCCAACCAGAATCACAAGAGAGATAAAGAACAGCGCCACGGGACTGTTACGAAGCTTGCGAATCCAGAGCACCTGCGGGAAGAAAATGTTGCAGGCCCACAAGCAGTAATAGAAGAAGTGATAAGGGCCGTGCAGCCGGTTCCAGATGAGGAAGGCGTCGTAGCGGCTGCCGCTGTACCAGCCCATGAACATTTCGACGATGTAGCCGTACGCCACGATTAAACCGGTAGCCAGCATGACCTTCGCTGAATTCTCCAGGTGACGCTGAGTAATGAAATCCTCCAGTCCATAGACCTTGCGGATCGGGATCGCCAGCATCAGCACCATGGCAAAACCCGAGTAGATCGCGCCCGCGACGAAGTAGGGTGGGAAAATCGTCGTATGCCACCCAGGAACAATGGAAATGGCAAAGTCGAAGCTAACGACCGTGTGCACAGATAAGACGAGAGGAGTGGCGAGTCCCGCCAGCAGCAAGTAAGCCGTCTCGTAGCGGTGCCAATGGCGCGCCGAACCACGCCATCCCATCGCCAGCAGTCCATAGATCATGCGCGTCCATCGGTTCTCGGATCGGTCCCGCAGCGTAGCTAAGTCGGGAATGAGGCCGATGAACCAGAAGAGCAGCGAAATCGTGAAATAGGTGGAAACTGCGAACACGTCCCACACCAGTGGACTCCGGAACTGCGGCCAGTACTGCATGGTGTTCGGGTATGGAAACAGCCAGTACGCAAGCCAAGGTCTGCCCAGGTGCAGCACAGGGAAGATGCCGGCGCAAGCCACGGCAAACAACGTCATCGCCTCGGCAAAGCGGTTGATCGAGTTGCGCCACGATTGACGTAGCAGGAGGAGGATGGCGGAAATCAGTGTACCCGCATGGCCGATTCCGATCCACCACACGAAATTGACGATGGCAAAACCCCACGCGACCGGGATTGTCACTCCCCAAATGCCGATGCCGCGGATGAACAGATATCCCGCCGCGTAAAGCAACATCATCGTGAGCAGGAACGTTACGCCAAAACCGAGGAACCACGCGTTGCTTGCAGGGCGGGTCAGGACGATAGAGCTGATCTTGTCGGTTACGGTGGCAAAGGTGTGCCCAGGCTCTATGACGGGAGCCCTGCTTCCGACTGTGACTCGAGTTTCTTCGTCCATCGCTAACTGCGCTCCGATTGCAATGCAGGATTAGGGTTGCGAACCTCAGCCAGGTACGTGG